>QHWQ01000121.1:25544-45103 GCA_003222635.1 Acidobacteriota bacterium
CGGCGTGCCGCTGCCTGACGTCGAAGTGCGCATCGTCGACGCCGATGATCCCGAGCGCGCGATGGGCGTAGACGAGGTCGGCGAGATGCTGCTGCGCGCGCCGCAGCACATGGTCGAGTACTGGAACAACCCCGCGGAGACTGCGGAGACGCTGCGCACGCACGGACCCGGCGGACCGTGGGTCCACACCGGCGACCTCGCGCGCATGGACGCCGACGGCTTCATCTTCATCGTCGATCGCAAGAAAGACATGCTGAAGACGAGCGGCTTCCAGGTGTGGCCGCGCGAGATCGAAGAGGTGCTCGCGACGCATCCGGCGGTGATGGAAGTCGGCGTCGCCGGCGTGCCCGACGCCGCGAAGGGCGAGGTCGCGCATGCGTGGGTCGTGCTGAAGGCCGGCGAGCATGCGACGGAAGAGGAGCTGCGCGCCTACTGCCGCAAGCGGCTGGCGCCCTACAAAGTGCCGGCGCGCGTGGAGTTCCGATCCGAGCTGCCGAAGACGATGGTCGGCAAGGTGCTACGCCGCGCGTTAACGGCCAGTATGAAAAGCACGGACTAAGGCGTCGTCTTTTTCAGCAGATCGATCAGCAGGCGAGCGCGCGCGAGCGGGCCCGCTTGCTCGAGCAGCTTTTCGCGATCGAGCGGATCGATCTCGACACGCTGCGCAACGCCATTGACGAACGTTTCGTCGGAGCGACCTTGGGGAACGGGACCCATGCCGATCCGACCGCTCAACCCGGCCAGCAACGTCTCCAGCTTCTGGCGTTCCCCCTGCAGAGCTGATGTCTCGTCCGCGCGCCGCGCCTCGGGAATCGCGGTCACCCGGGCGATACGATACGGCTTGCCGGTGTCCTCGCGGGTGATGCGGAACCTTGCGACCGCCTGCAGGACGATATCGTACCCGCCATCCGCCACCGTCTCGACCTCCGTGATGGCGCCGGCGCAACCGATCGGAAATATCGGCGGGGTCGGGCCCTCCACGAAGTCCGGATCGGATTCGGGCCGCCGCAGGACGATCCCGATGATCCGATCGCTCTTCAGTGCGTCGAGCACCATCGCACGATCTCGCGGCGCGACGACGTGCAGGGGGACGGACAGGGTCGGGAAGAGCACGGCATCCGCCATCGGCATGATGGGAATCTCCGGCGGCAGCGTGGAAGCGGCGGGTGCTCCGCCTGTCGTCGTCGCCTGGCCGGCGAGGAGGCCGGGAAGGGCGATGATCCAGACCAGGCAGGCTGCGGTGCGCGCGAGCTTCGCTCGTTGCATGGCTCACAACAGATTACGACGGACACTCGTATCGGAACGACGCTGATCTGCCGGATCCAAAAGGACCCGGCCTACACCCCAAGACCTCTCACTTGAAATTTCGCAGCCTCGAGCGCGGCGCGGATCTGCGACGCCAGCTCCGCCGCTCCCGGGGTATCTCCGTGGACACAGATCGTATCGACGTCGGGACGCTGCGCGAGATCGACGACACGCGACAACACTTCGGCTGGATCGTGGATGACCGCGCCAGGGTCGGAGCGCGGGACGAGCGTGCCATCTGGACGGTAGGCGCGATCCGCGAACGCCTCGCGCGCGGCTCGCAAGCCCGCGGCTTCCGCGGCAGCGACGAGCGCTGAGCCGGGAAGGCCGAGCAGAATCAGCGAGCAATCAACGGATTTCGTCGCGCGCGCGATCGCATCGGCAGCATGCCGATCGCGAACCGCGATGTTGTAGAGCGCGCCATGAGCTTTCACGTGCTGCAGGCGAACACCGGCTTCAGCGGCGATCTCAGCCAGCGATTCGATCTGACGAAACACGAGATCTGTAATCCGATCGGGCGGCAGCTGCAGATCGCGGCGGCCGAAGTGCTCGCGATCGTCGAAGCCTGGGTGAGCGCCGATCGCGACGCCGTGATCGCGTGCCAGCCGGACCGTCTCTCTCATCACCGCGGAATTACCGGCGTGTAATCCGCACGCGATGTTCGCCGACGTGATGCAGCGCATCAGCGCCGTATCCTGCCCGCACTCCTCGCCGACATCGGCATTCAGATCGACGCGCATCTGATTGATCCACGAACACGCTTGTAATTCTTCCCACATTCCTGAAAGCGGGAACGAAGGCGATTTGCGATTTTCCTCAGTAAATCGTGCGGCACATCCTATGCCCTAGGAGTGGGCCGTCGGCCTGTGGTTTACGGCAGGGCGCCGTAAATGCTGGGGGGAGCCAGGTCGGCTACCAGGACGGGGCGCCTTCGGGCGCCCTATCCGGTTTACCCGCCATAGCGCATCGCGCGACGGCGGGTTTTGCGTTTTACTAGACCCCCGCACCCTCCGGATATTCCAGCGCCAGCTTGAGCTCACGCGCCAGCGACTCGACAGTCGTGCCGCTGCGCTTCCACGCGCCGTCGGTCTCGAAACGAAGATCGCCGATGCGGCGCCCCCACGGCGCGATCACCCGGCCGATCGCGCGGTAGTCGCCGCGATCGGCGTGATCCTGATCGAGCCGCCGCACTACATCGGGTGACACGCGGATGAACGCGCGCAGCGCCGTCGCCGACTTGATGCTGTACTTGCGGCCGCCCCACGCCGCGCCGAACACCATCGAGATCTGTTTGAAGTAGTTGACGAAAAACCGCTTGCCTTCCTCGCGGAAATCGGCGGATTTGCGCGGCCCGCCGAACGCATCGCCCGCGAACAGCTTCTTCAGCTCCTGGGCGAGCGGCGCCTGCGCCACACGGCCGTGGCCGACGCCGAGCAGCTTGATTTCTCCATGGAGCGGGGAATCCTCCTTGTCGTTGAGCGCACGCACGACGTCGTGCGCCGCCGCCAGCGAATCGTCGCGATAGAGCTGCCGGCCCGACAGGCTGACCAGGTGCGATGCGTTCAAGCGCGTGTGCTTCGCGTTGATCGTGACGAACATCTGCACGATGTGATCTTCGGGAACGCGGTCGAAGATGATCGCCGGCACCGTGAAGTCGTGGTCGCGGATGTTGTCGATGTCCGCGTGCAGCGCGAGCAGGCGGTGCTGGCCATCGATCGCGCGCAGGATCCCTTCACGCTCAGGTACCTTGAGGCGGCCGACCGATGAGCCGCCGTCCACCGGCTCGAACGTCAATTTTTCGTCGCACGAGATGATGACGGCGCCGGGAATCGACGGAAGATCCTGCGCGACGCGACATTGCTCGTAATATTGCACGAGTTCGTCGATCTTTCGCCGGATGATCTGGCGCTGATACGCCTTCTCGCTCGACGCGATGCGGCGTTCGAGCAGATCCCAGTTCACCTTCGACGGCGTCTTCTTCTTGCCGCCGCGCACAGGCTGCTGCCCGGACTCGCCGTAGCTCAGCACTTCGAATCGTACGAGCTTGTCGATGTCCTCGGCGGTAAGCGCCGCCTGGTAGAACTGCACGCCAAACTGCTGCATCCGGATCGCAGCGACGTTGATCATCCCGTTTTCCCCTCACGGACCGCCCCACGGCGCCCCAGGAAAGCTGCGAATTGTAGTCATCTGACCGCGAGAATCTCAATGATTTTTTGCACTTCTTTTCGCGGTTTCATCGCCCCTCGCGACCCAAATCTCCTTTCGAGGCAGTTACTTACCAAGTATAATTCTCGTTCCTCATGCAGAGATTTGCCGCACCGTGCGCTTTCGCTATAGCTGTGCTCTCCGCCGCTGGATCCTTTGGTCAGAACATCGCAACCGGGAGCGCCTCCATTCCAGCCGCCGCTGGACGTCCTGACGCCGCCGCCCGTCCCGCGGCGCCTGCGCGGCCGGCCGCCGTCATCAACTACGAGACGATCCACCTCGAAAAGCGCCTCACCGCCGTGCGCGCGACCAGCGCGATCGTGCTCGACGGCGCCCTCGACGAGCCGGCATGGAGCGAGGCGCCGATCGCCAACGGGTTCATCCAGAACGATCCCCGCGAAGGCACTCCCGCCACCTACGACACCGACGTCCGCGTGATCTACACCGATGACGCGCTCTACTTCGGCGTGTTCGCGCACGACGAGGAGCCCGCGAAAATCGTGGTCACCGATTTGAAGAAGGACTACGCGAGAGACGGGAGCGACGGCTTCCGCATCGTGCTCGACACGTTTCACGACGGCCGCAATGGCTACGAGTTCATGATCAACCCGGCGGGTGCGAAGTGGGATTCGCAGATCGCCGGTGAAGGCCGGGACAACAACGCGAACTGGGACGGCATCTGGGACGTCAAGACGAAGATCACCGAGACCGGCTGGGTCGCGGAGATCTGGATTCCGTTCCGCACGCTGAAGTTCGCAAGCGACGACCCGCAGGTGTGGGGCGTCAACTTTCAGCGCAAGCTGCGCCGGCTGAATGAAGACAGCTATTGGGCGCCGCTGCCGCGCATCTACGACATCGAGCGCGTGTCGATGGCGGGCAACCTCGAAGGACTGCGCGGCGTGCATGCGGGCAAGAACATCCGCATCAAGCCCTACGCGCTGACGAGCGGCAGCCGCGTCACGACATCGCCAACGGCCGGCGACGTTCAAGGCGGCGTCGACGTGAAGTACGGCGTGACGTCAGGTCTTGTCTGGGATTTCACCGTCAACACCGACTTCTCGCAGGTCGAAGCCGACGAGCAGCAGGTGAACCTGACACGCTTCAGTCTGTTCTTCCCCGAGAAGCGCGACTTCTTCCTCGAAAACCAGGGCCTGTTCGCCTTCGGCAACGACAACGGCGCCGGCGGCGGCAACGCGTTCAACGGGCGCGGCAACCAGCCGCAGGACATGCGGCTGTTTTTCACGCGTCGCATCGGGCTGTCGGATAGCGGCCGGTCGCTCCCGATTCTCGGGGGCACGCGGTTGAGCGGACGCCAGGGGGCGTACTCGATCGGCGTGCTGAACATCCAGCAACGCGAAGACGATGGCGTCCCCGCGACGAATTTCTCGGCCTTCCGCCTCCGCCGCGACGTGCTCGCCAACTCCGACGTCGGCGCCATCCTGCTCGACAAGGAAGTGAGCGGTCCGCAGTTCAACCGCTTCGCCGGCGTCGATGCGAATTTCCGCTTCGGCAGCAACGTGCAGCTGACCGGATTCGCGGCCAGGTCGTTCTCACCCGCGCAAGCCGCGGCTCGAGACAATTCGGTCACGGCGCGCGGCAACTTCCAGTACACGAGCCGCACGTGGCGCACGACGCTGCGCTACACGACCATCGGCGAGGCGTTCAACGACGAACTGGGCTTCGTGCCGCGGGTCGGCGTCAACGACACCTACACACAGGTCTGGCGCTCCCTGCGGCCGAAGTGGCTGCCGAAGGCGGTTCGCGAACTGGGACCTCACTGGATCGTCCAGCAGTCGAATCGGATCGATGGCAACGCACTCGATCAGCGGCAGCAGGACTTCCACCTGTCGATCAGCCTGTCCGACGGGGCCGGCATGGAGCCTGGCATCAACAGCAACGTCGAGGTCATCCGCACGCCGTTCGTGCTCAATTCCGCCCGCGGCGCGCGCATTCTTCCGGGCCGCTACGAGTACAACGAGTATTTTTTCTATTACCGCACCAACGGCGCCTCACGTCTGGCCTCCAACTTCCGCTACAGCATCGGCCCCTTCTACGGCGGCTACCGGCGGTCGTATGCGTTCGGCCCTGAATTTCGGCCGAACGAGAAGGTGAACGCAACGCTGACGATGCAGCTCAATGACATTTCGCTGCCCACCATCTCCTATCTGTCGACGCTGACCACCGCGCGCGTCAACTACAACTTCAACACGAAGATGTTCCTCAACGCGCTCCTGCAATACACGACCGACACGCATCAGCTCAGCTCGAACATCCGGTTCAACATCATCCACCGGCCGCTGAGCGACATCTTCTTCGTCTACAACGAGCACCGGGACGAGCTCACCGGGCTGCTGCAGGACCGCTCGTTGATTGCGAAGATGACCTACATGGTCGCGTTCTAGCTATAGAGCACCGGACGGTTGCAGCCGTCCGGTATTCCACCAGTCGACAATCTGATCCTTCAGCTTCGCGGCGCCGAAGAGCGCGATCGTGAAGAGCGCGTACGCGGTGAATGCCTGGCCGAGCGTCAGGCTCTTGTGGATGGGACCGCTGAGCACGCCGTAGGCGAGCTCCACGTGAATCCAGTAGACGAAGAGCGACGTGCGCCCGAACTCCTGCATCACCGAGCGTCCCATCCAGAGCGCGTTCCACGCATACGCAACCGGCAGCGACAGGATGAGAATCCCCAGCCGCAGAAAAAAGAACGTCGGCGACGTCGTCCAGAACGAAGTCTGCGGATAGATCGGCGGCAGAAATGACGTGGCGTAGCCCGCGGCCGTGACCGCGGCACCGAGCACCGCCAACCACGCGTTGAGGCGCCGCTCGGCGTCAGGCGTCCTCGCCGCATCGAGCCACAGGCCGACGCCCGCGCCCGCCAGCAGGAAGGCCGCCCACGGAAACAGCGTGAACGTGCCGCGGCCCGGAATCGGACGGACATACCACTCGATCGGATCCGGCAGCGGGTCGAGCAGCGGCGTCGCGCGTACGAGCGGCGTCGCCATCGCCACGACAGCCGTCGCCGCGAACATCCACATCGCGCGGTCCCACCGCGCGCGGCCGAGGCTCCAGAGCAGCGCCGCCGCCAGCATCGACAGCCCCATGATGTTGAGGATGTCCACCTTCAGCAGCGCCTGCACCGGATCGCCGCCGCTGATCACCCACGACTGAAGACGGAAGAGGAACGCGAGGCCGAAGATCTGCAGGCCGCGCCGCCGCGCCAGCGCCGCCACTTCTTCCGGCGACCGCCCTCGCCGCAGACGCGAACCGGCCGCCAGCGCAATCGCGATGCCCGCGAGGAACATGAAGCCGGGCGCCGCGAAGCCGCCGACGATCATCGCCCAGTCGTAGGTGCTGTTGTGGCGCGCGTCGAGCCGCGTCCACGCGTCGAGTGTGTGCGTCTCGATCATGATCACCACGGAAATCCCGCGTAACCAGTCGACGTACCCGCGGCGCATTACGGTGTGATCTCGAAGCTGATGGACACCGGGATGTCCTGCCGAAACGTGTGCAGGACCGAGCAGTACTTCTCGCGCGAGAGCGCGATCGCGCGCTCGATGGCTTCAACCGGAACCGCGCCCTGAATCTCGAGTCGCAGATCGATTTTCGTGAAGCGCCGCGGCGGCTCGGGCGCGCGCTCGCCGGTGAACGTGGCGCGGAACGCCGTCAGCGGATGCCGTCCCTTGCGGATGATGTCGACGACGTCCGCGGCCATGCAGCCGGCAAGGCCGACGGCCGCGTGCAGAACAGGTGACGGCCCGAACGTGCCGTCGCCGTCGACGATCGTCGTCGACGCGCCGCTCGACGCGTCGAAGCGAAGCTCGCCAGACCACACCAACTCGGCGACAAGCGGCGGTCTGGCGTCGGCCATCAGGTGTAGGTTAGCGCGCGGCGGCCGTGTGCGGTCCCGTTTTGTGAGAGGTGCCGCCGGTGAGCCCCTTGAAGGCGAGCCACGCGGCCGGCAGCAGTACCAGTGCGTAGGTCAGCGCATGCCCGAACGCGCTGTCGGGTCCCCACGACTCGGTGGCATCGTGAATTGGCTGGCTGAGCGCGCCCATCATGTTCTGCTCGGACATCTCGTGCACGCTGGCAATCAGCAGCTGCACGACGAAGACGAAGAGGAAGATCGCCGTCACCTGGAAAAAGAGTCCCAGGTTCACGCGATGCCCGTAGCGCGACCAGAGCGACGCGACGGTGGCCGCGCCGATGACGCCGAGCGTCGCGCCGAGCGCGAGGTGCAGCGTCTCTTTCAGCTGCAGCAGCAGCAGCGCGGTCTCCATCCCTTCACGCGAGACCATCAGCACGGTGAAGAGGAACACGCCCGCGAACGCGCCGGCGCCTGCCTTCACGCTCGACGAGGCGAGCTTCTGTTCGATGTCGCCCTTGATATGCCGTCCCGCCCGCCACATGTGAATGACCAGCCACGCGACCGAGATCGCCGCGACGAGCGCGAGCGGCCCTTCGAGCAGCTCCTGGTTCGAGGCGTTGTACAGCAGATAGCCGCCGACGCCGCTGACGGCGAGCGCCGCGACGATGCCGAGATGCACCGCGCGCGTCAGCTCGGCGCGTCCCGACTTCCGCAGGTACGCAAGACTGATGGCAACGATCAGGAAGGCTTCGAGTCCCTCCCGCAGGGTGATGACAAAGGCCTGTAGCATGACCGTCCTGGAAATGAGATTGAGTCGCAGGAAAGTCTAATCCGACCAGTCTGGTCGGATCAAGCGGAGGCTACTTTGCCCCGACTGTCCAGAGAAAGACGGGCCGCTCGCTGACCATCACCCGCTGCTGCGGCTTCCACGACCCTAAGTCGAATGCGTGGGAGACGATACGGGTGCCGGGCTTGAGCTGCCTCAGCTTCGGGGCGAGGCGCGAGTTGACCGGCGGCGACAAGTACATCATCACCACTGTCGCCGGGCTGATATCCGCCGTGAAGAGATCCTCGGTGCGGAACGTCACTTTGTCGGCCACCCCGGCGGCGCGGGCGTTCGCCGTCGCCTCGCGCGTCCGCTCGGGATCGATGTCGATGCCGACGCCGCGCGCGCCGTACATTTTCGCCGCGGCAATCACGATCCGTCCGTCACCCGATCCCAGGTCGTACACCACGTCGTTCGGCGTGATCTTCGCGAGCTTCAGCATCGCGTCGACGACGACCGACGGCGTGGGAACGAAGATGACGTCGGGCTGGCGCGCCGGTTGCGCCTGCTGAGCGGCAGCGGGCGCGGCAACGATCGACGCGAGCGCGATACACAGGCCGAAGACGCGAGCGGTCATGCGCATCCCCCGTTGTCCATTATGCTCTGGGCGTGGCGGTGATCGTTCAGAAGTACGGCGGCAGCAGCGTCGGCCAACCCGCAGCGCCGTGAGCTCGACATGCTGCTGTCGGCGGGCGAGCGCATCTCGATGGCGCTTCTCTCGCTCGCCATCCATGAGCTCGGCGGCAACGCCATCAGCTTCACGGGCAGCCAGTCGGGCATCATCACCAACGACCGCCATGTCGACGCGCGCATCATCGAGGTGCGTCCGTTCCGCGTGCAGGACGAGCTCGCGCGCGGCAAGATCGTCGTCATCGCGGGCTACCAGGGCGTCTCGTATCGAAGGGAAGTGACGACGCTCGGGCGCGGTGGAAGCGATACGACCGCGGTGGCGATGGCCGCGGCGCTCGATGCGGAGTACTGCGAGATCTGCTCCGACGTCGACGGCGTCTACTCCGCGGATCCGCGCGTCGTGCCGGCGGCGCGGCGCATCGGCACGCTGTCGTACGAAGAGACGCAGGAGATGGCCGAAGCGGGCGCCAAGGTGTTGAACGCGCAGGCGGTCGAGTTCGCAAAAGAAAAAGGAATCGCGATCTACGCGCGCGCCACATCGGGTCCGCTGCCCGGCGTCGATCCGTCGGCCGACGGGACCGTCGTCCGCAAGTCGCCGCCGCGTATGCCGGGGACGGTCGTCGGCGTCGCCAGCGAGAAGGACGTCATCGTCCTCCAGGCGGAGGCGAAACCATCGGATGTCCTCGCGCTGCTCGACGAGCGCAGCGTCGCGGGCAAGCAGCTGCACGTCTTCGACAAGCGCGTGGACATGGTGATTTCGCGCGAGAACCTGCACGACGAGCCCCACCTTCGTGCCGGGCTTCAGTCGCGCTTCGGTGGGCAGGCGCGCCTGATCGATGGAGTGGCAGCGGTGAGCGCGGTCGGCGCCGGCATCAACGCGAGCTACGCGAACGTGCGCGCCGGCACCACGCTGCTCGAAGAAAAGGGCATCGCGCCGTCGATGATGGCGACTTCCTCGTTCAGAATCACGTGGATGGTTCCGCGCGATCGCACCAACGAGGCCGTGCAGGCGCTGCATCATCGGTTCATCGAATCGCAGCAGCCGCTGCTCCCCTGACAAAATCCACGACGCACTGTAGGTTGCTTCTCTCGGCGACGTTGATCTGCCCGAGGAAGAAATCTGTATGCGCCGACTCTCCCCAACCGCACTCGCACATGCTTTCGCCGTACTGACGCTGGCGCTTGTCGCCGGCGGCGCGCCGATGGTCGCGCAGTCACCGCAATCGCCGGCTGGTGGCAATCCACAGGACCCCGGCGCGGGAGCGACCCGCGCACCCAGGGAGGTCGAAGGCGAGCTGCTCGTCAGGTTCCGCCGCGGCACATCGAACGGCGCGCGGACGGCCGCGCGGGTGAACGCCGGCGGCAGCCTCGTTCGCGCCTTCCGCGCCGTGCCCGATCTCGAGCAGGTGCGGCTGCCGCAGGGGATGAGCGTGTCCGACGCGCTCGCACGGTATCGGTCGCGTCCAGACGTGGTGTACGCGGAGCCGAACTACGTGCTGCACGCGCTCCAGTCGCAGACGACACCAAACGATCCCCAATTCGGCCAGCTGTGGGGGCTCAACAACGCCGGACAATCCGGCGGCACGGCAAACGCCGACATCAACGCTGCCGAGGCATGGAGCATCACGACGGGAAGCAGCAACGTCGTGGTCGCGGTCATCGACACGGGCGCCGACTACACGCATCCCGATCTCGCCGCCAACATGTTCCGCAACACCGCCGACTGCAACGCCAACGGCATCGACGACGACGGCAACGGCTATATCGACGACTGCTACGGCATCGACACGGCGAACCACGATAGCGACCCGATGGACGACCACGGGCACGGCACGCACACCGCGGGCACGATCGGCGCCGCCGGCAACAACGGCGTCGGCGTCGTCGGAGTGAACTGGAACGTCAGCGTGATGCCGTGCAAATTCCTGAACGCGAACGGATCCGGATCGATAGCCGATGCCGTGGCTTGTCTCGATTACGTCCGCATCATGAAGGATCGCGGCGTCAACATCGTGGCGACGAGCAACAGCTGGGGCGGCGGCGGCTACTCGCAGGCGTTGTACGACGCCATCGATGCGCAACGGCAGCGCGGAATTCTGTTTATCGCCGCCGCCGGCAACTCGACGTCGAACAACGACACGGGCGGACACTATCCGTCATCCTACGACCTGCCCAACATCATCTCGGTCGCGGCGACCACCCGCACCGATGCTCTCGCCGGCTTCTCGAGCTTCGGCAGGCACACGGTGCATGTCGGGGCGCCCGGCCTGGAGATCCTCAGCACAACGCCGAACAACACGTACAGCACCTTCAGCGGAACGTCGATGGCGACGCCGCACGTCAGCGGCGTCGCGGCTCTGCTCAAGGCCGCCGACCCGTCGCGCGACTGGCGCGCGATCAAGAACCTGATCCTCGCCTCGGGTGACACGATCCCGTCGCTCGCCAACACCGTGACGGGCAAACGGCTGAACGCGTACAGCGCGCTGACCTGCGCGAACTCCATCGTGACGTCGCGGCTGCATCCGGCCTCGTCGTTCGTCTCGGCAACGGTCAACGAGCCGATCAAGCTGGCGATGCTCAACATCAACTGCGCCAATCCGAACGGCGCGGTCAGCGTGACCGTGATGCCCGGCGGATGGACGATTCCGCTCGTGGACGACGGCACGGGAAACGATCAGGCCGCCGACGACGGCATTTACACCGGCGAGTTCGTGCCGGCCATCGAGCAGACGTATACGCTGACATTCCCGGGCGGCGATGTGGTGACGGTGGCGTTCCCGCAGACCTACTCGGTGATGCCCGCCGCATACGCCTATCGCACGATTGCCGGCACCAGCCTGAACCTGTCCGACGACAAGGTCGCGCCGGTAACGCCGCCGTTCCCGTTGTCGTTCGGTGGCGTCACGCTGCCGACCGTATTTGTCGGCGACAACGGGATCATGAGTTTCAGCGGCGACATCACGGATTACTTCAACGTGCCGCTTCCGGCTGGATCGTTTGAGACGGTCGTCGCGCCATTCTGGGACGATCTCTATCCCTCGGGGCCGCAGCACGTGTACTGGGATGTCGTCGGAACGGCGCCGCACCGGGAGCTGGTGATCGAATGGCGCAACCTGGAGATGTGGAGCTGCCCGGGGGGCGGCACGGTGACGTTCCAAGCGGTGTTCTTCGAGGACGGCAGCGACATCCTGTTCAACTACGCGGATACGCTCTTCGGCGGCGCGTGCGCAGCGGCGGACAATGGCGGCTCAGCGACGGTCGGCGTCCAGGTGTCGCCGGCGCGCGCGACAGAAATCAGCTTCGACGCGGCGACGATCGACGATCACACCGCGCTCCTCTGGACGCTGCAGCCACCGCCGTCGAGCCCGGTGATGAACGTGGTCCCGGGCGCCGTCGACTTCGGGACGGTCGCTCTCGGTGCCTCGCTTGACCGCACGCTGACCGTTCAGAACGTCGGCGGCGGCACGTTGACCGGAAGCGCCGCGACAACGGCGCCCTTCAGCATCGTGTCCGGCGGCGCGTGCGCAGCGGCGGACAATGGCGGCTCAGCGACGGTCGGCGTCCAGGTGTCGCCGGCGCGCGCGACACAATTCAGCTTCGACGCGGCGACGATCGACGATCACACCGCGCTCCTCTGGACGCTGCAGCCACCGCCGTCGAGCCCGGTGATGAACGTGGTCCCGGGCGCCGTCGACTTGTCGCGATCCGGACGGATCTCCCCGAATTTTTCCAGACCGGTGCGAGCGCCGCGCTGATTGGCGTCGCAACGACGCCGGGAACGTATGCGTTTACGTTGCGCGTGACGAGCGGCACCGAGACCGCCGACGTCTCGTCGGTCGTCACGGTCACGGCTCTCACTGTGAAGGACGGCAATCACAATGGATACGTTCCTGAAGGCGCCGTCGGCGAGCCGTACAGCTATCAGCTCACCGCGCTCAACGGCGCCGGCCCGCTGACGTGGAGCACGACCGGGCTGCCGTCGGGAATCACGCTCACGCCCGGAGGACTGCTGTCGGGAACGCCCACGTCGCCGGGCTACCTCTGGATGAACTTGTCGGTGACCGACGGCGTTGACACCGTCTCGCGCACGTTGACGCTCCCGGTGTTCGGTCTGCACATCACCTCGCCCGGCGTGTTGCCGAATGCAATGGCGGGCGGCACGTACTCAGCGATGATCACCGCCAGCGGAGGCACGCCGCCGTACACGTTCAGCGGCGGCTGCTGCGTGCCGGGTCTGAGCGTCGACTCGCATGGGACGATTTCCGGAACCGTCGAATCCTATGCCGCGGCCGGGGTCTCGGCCCTCTACGTGGCCGTGCAGGACGCTCAAGGCCAGTTCTACTCGCGCACCCTCACGGTCGACGTCATCCGCTCGCCGCAGCCGCTGGCTTCGCTGAGCCTCTATTCGAATCCGGATGACTGCACAGTGGGCGCGACCTGCAGCCGGGGAATTGCGGTGCGCGCAGGCGGCACCGCACCTTTCACTTGGACCGCGACCGGCCTTCCGCCCGGGATGTCGCTCCGGCAGTCTTCGGGCTTCTGGACCGATGTGGTGTCGGCTGGATCGAGCTGGAGCTACAACGCGGCGGCAGGAGATGCCGAATTGTGGGGCGTGCCCACTGCGGCGGGCACATTCGACGTAACGGTCATCGTCACCGACGCGACAGGCGTGACGGCGACGGGCGTCTTTCCGGTCGCGATCGCGCCGATGCTGCACAGCGGCTCGCTTCCGAACCCGACCCTCAACGTTCCGTACTCAGGACTCGTTCGCGTGATTGGAGGCGCGTTGCCCTACACGGCAACATCGATCGGCGGCGAGCTGCCCGCGGGGCTGACGTTCGATCCTGTGACGTCGAGTCTGATCGGCACACCGGTCGAAAACGGATGGTTCAGCCCGGTCTTCGAGTTCGCCGACGCGGACGGCGCCAGATACGACATCACCGAGCATCTCTCGATTTGGAGTCCGTCGGCGCTGAGCATTTATCCAGGCGGCGACCTCGGATCCATCCGCGTGGGATCGTCGTACTCGACAACGCTGTACGCATGCTGTGGAAATTCGTACGAATGGTCGATCGCCGACGGGACGCTGCCGGACGGCATCACCCTCTCAACGACCGGCCTTCTGAGCGGCACGCCGACAACGGCGGGGACGTTCACGTTTCTTGTGAGGGTCACCGACCCGTCGGTGACCGGCAGCATCGGCCAGCGGCAGATGCGCATCCACGTCGTCACCGATCCTGTGCTGACGATTTCGACGGGGTACCTTCTGCCCGACGGGAACGTCGGCGCCCCGTACTCCAAGCCGCTGACGGCCACGGGCGGCGCGGGTCCGCTGTCCTGGTCGATGGCGTTAGGAAGCTACCTGCCTCCCGGCCTGATGCTGTCAACCGCTGGCGTGATCAGCGGCACGCCGGCCGCGAGCGGTCAGTTCAACCTCAACGTCGCTGTCACTGATGGCACGCAGACGGCGACGGGAGAGTTCAACCTGTCGATTTACCCGGCTGGACAGACGCCTCCCGTGTCGCAGACGCAGCCTTCGAACCTTGGTGCGTGGAGCATTGGCCACCTCGAAATTCCGTTGAGCGCGACGGGCGGCAACGGTACCTACGCGTGGAGCGTGGTCGGGGGGACACTGCCCCCGGGCCTGTCGCTGCGGGACGACCCGCCGCCATGGAACCAGGCCACGACAGCGATCGGCGGTGTGGCGACAACGCCGGGCACCTACACGTTCACGCTCCGCGCGACGAGCGGTACAGCGTTCGCCGATCAGATCACGACGCTGACAATCACCGCGTTGTCGGTGAAGGATGGGAACGCCTTCTCGTACCTGCCCGATGCGTTCGTCGGCGCGCCGTACTCGTACACGCTGACGGCGCTCGGCGCGGCCGGCCCCGTGACGTTCAGCTCTCCGGGTGGTCTCCCGCCGGGACTCGCGCTTGGCGCGGGCGGAGTCATTTCCGGATCGCCGGCGACCGAGGGCTACTACTGGATCTCCTTCGCGGTGTCCGACGGCGTCGACACGATCTGGCGCAGGGTCTCGCTTGCCGTAAACACGGTCAACATCGCCACGCCTGGCGTGCTGCCCAACGCGACTCGCGGCGCGGCATATACGGCGACGTTGACGGCGTCAGGCGGCACACCGCCGTACAGCTTCCATGACGGATGTTGCGTGCCCGGTCTCGTCATGGGCCTGGACGGAACCATTTCGGGAACCGTGTTGTCATCCGCGCCGCTGGGACCCGCCCGCGTCCGTGTCGAGGTGACCGACGCGAACATGCATACCTTCACGAAATGGATGTCGATCGACGTCCTCGGCAACGCCCCGGCGCCGCCGCTGCCGGATGCAGCCAGCTACAAGAACGGCGACGCGCTGGACGACTGCACCATCGGCGTCATCTGCAGTCGCGGCGTCGCTGTCGTCGGCGGCGGAACGGCGCCGTATACCTGGTCGGCAACGGGATTGCCACCCGGGCTTTCGATTCGGCCTGCGACGGGCTCGCAGAACGAATGGGTCGCGACCGCCGTCGACTGGTCAGCGAACCCGACGGCCGGTGATCTCGAAATATGGGGCGTGCCGATGGCGACTGGAACGTTCACCGTGGAGGTGACGGTGACAGACGCCAACGGCGCCGCGACCACACAGATCTATCCGCTGAAGGTTGCCGCTCTCATTCAGCAAGTCGGGCTGCCCGATGCCACGCTCGACGAGCCGTATGCCCGGAAGCTTCGCGTCCTCGGCGGAACGCTCCCCTACACGGCGGTCCTCTCGAGCGGTGAACTGCCCGCTGGCCTCACGTTCGACCCAGCCAGCCTGATCGTGAGCGGCGTGCCGGTCGAAAGCGGAGCGTTCAGCCCCGTCTTCACCTTCACCGACGCCGGCGGCGCAGACGTACGGTCGGCCAACAGTATCTCGGTGTTTCCGAAGAACCCGGGCATCACGATCTACGGCGTCAACACGTTTGCCAACAACAAGCTCGGAGCGGCGCCGATTGGTTCGCCGTTCTGGTACCAGTTTGCCGCGTGCTGCGCCGCGTCATATCAGTGGTCGATCGGCGGCGGCACCGTACCGCCCGGCCTGGCGCTGAACAGCGATGGTGTGCTGAGCGGGACGCCGACGGCCCCCGGCACCTACACCTTCCTGGTCAGGGTCGAGGATCCCAACGCCGCGATCTACGGGCAGCGGCAATTCACCCTCAGCGTCGTCACATCGCTGCTGCAGATCACCGGAACTTCGATGCTCTCGCGGGCGTTCGTGGGACACCCGTACATAGGGATGCTGACCGCAACCGGCGGCGACGCGCCGCTGACGTGGACGCGGGCACTCTTCAACCTGCCGCCGCCAGGACTGACGCTTGGCACAGACGGCGTGCTCAGCGGCACGCCGCAGGAGGCCGGCCGCTTCGCGTTCGCGGTCACCGTCACCGACGGCACCCAGACTGCGGCCGCCACCATGCTGCTGACGGTGTCCGATGCAACCGTCACCTCGATCACGGTCACGCCCGCGACGGCGGCGCTCAATCCTGGCCAGGCGCAATGCTTCATCGCCACGCGCCTGCTGTCCGACGGCTCGACTCAGAGCACCGATCCGAATTGCGCGACGACGATTGGAATGGATCCGACGACGTGGAGCAGCACCAATCCGGCGGTGGTCACAGTCGATCAGAATGGCCTGGCGATTGCCCACGCGCCCGGCCAAGCCGACATCGTCGCCGCGTCCGGCGCCATCAGCTGTCAGACGACCGGCTCGTGCGCGACGGTCACAATCATGTCGCCTGCGATTGTCACGTCGCTGTCGATCGCGCCGGCCGCCGGCGTGTTCAGTGGGGACGTGACGCTGTCGGCCACGTTGACCGCATCCGGTGCGCCACTGGCCGGCCAGATCATCACCTTTGCGCTGAACGGAAATGCCGTCGGTGCGGCAGCGACCGACGCCAGCGGCGTCGCGCCACTGTCCGGCGTGAGCCTGGCAGGCATCGACGTCGGCATCTACCCCGGGGCGCTGAGCGCGGCGTTTGCGGGCAACGGCGCGTTCCTGCCAGCGGCGGCTGCCAGCGATCTGACGGTCGCCGGTCCGCCGGCGATCACGATCACGTCGCCAACCGAACCGATCTACGAGCGCGGCAGCACGGTGCTGGCGGCGTACTCGTGCGGCACGGCGGCGACGTGCATCGGCGACGTCGCCAACGGCGCGCCGATTGATACGAGCACGCCCGGGTTCAAGTCGTTCCAGATCGTCGCGACCGACGCGTTCGCCAACATGACGACCGCCTATGTCACCTACGCCGTAAGCCTCGGCTCCCCCCTCTCTCCAATCGCCGGACTGTCAGCGTGGCTGCCCGGCGATGGTTCTGCCCGAGACCTGGTGAGCGGTACGCAGGCGGCGTGGTCGGGCAGCGAGGCGTACGCCGCCGGAAAGGCGGCGCAGGCATTCTCGCTCGATGGCATGAGCACGGTCTCGTTGCCGCTCGCTCAGCCCGGACCGTTCACGTTGCAGTCGTGGATCCGTGTGCCGAATCGGCTGCAGCCCGAATTCACCGGCATCATCTCGAGCGGTGCGCCGGGTCAGAGCGCGGACACATTCCAACTCGAGCTCGATGGATCCGGAAACCTCCGGTTGAACGTCGGCAACAACGATCTGTCGGTGCTGATTGGACCGGCTGCTGATTTCTTCCAGCACGTCGCCGTCACGTTCGACGGCACCTGGATCTCGGTCTACTTGAACGGGCAACTCGTCGAGCGCGGCATGTGGACACCCGCCCTCGGATTCCACGTGCTGAACATCGGGATCGACCGCGACGCCCTCTGGCCCTTCGCCGGGTTGGTGGACGAAGTGCACGTCTTCAGCAGGGCGCTCAGCGACGACGAGGTCCTGCAGACGTTCCTGGCGGGCGCGTCCGGGTTCCGGAAGAACCACGCGCCGGTCGCCGCTGCAACCGCGACGCCGAATGCCGCGGAGGCAACGGCTGCCAACGGTGCGATCGTGATGCTCGATGGCAACGGTTCAACCGATGCGGACGGCGATTCACTCACTTACACCTGGAGCGAAGGCGCGATTGCGCTTGGCACCGGCGCCACGCTGGCCGTGCAGCTCTCGATGGGATCGCATGCGATCGCGCTGACGGTCGACGACGGCCACGACACCGCGTCAACGGGAATCACTGTGACCGTGCAGGATACGACGCCGCCACTCGTCGCGGTGACATCCCCCTCGGCGGACGCGATGCTGACGGCGCCGACCGCTGACGTGACGGTGCAGGTCAGCGACGTCGTCGGCGCCAGCGCGGTGCTGGTGAACGGCGTCGCGGCGACGCGAACGAGCGGCACGGCGCAGGCCGGCACCTGGCGGGCAACGGTGCCGTCCGCGCCCGGCAACGCGCTGACCATTGGCGTGTCGGTGGCGGACGCGGCTGGAAATACGGGAACCGCGATGAAGGTCGTCGACAACGACGGCATCCCGTCGATCGCGCCGGCCGCGCTCGATCGCAACCGGACGACGGGCGCAGATCAGGCTGGCGTTTTTTCCGGCGACTTCAACAACGGCGTGACCACCGGCACGCTGATGCGCAACGGGTGGACGGCGAAGGTGTCGAACGCGCCGACGCCGAATGGTGTGCGCGTGCAGGTGTCCGGCGCCAGCGCGGTACCCGCGCGAGTGCTGGCGTGCGTCGGGGCGGCCAAGGAAGTCCGTCTCGACGTGGTCGGCGAGACGGCCGATGTCACCTGTGACCCGGTCACCGGCACCATCACCGTGAAGGCGGTCAGCGCCTCGCCAAAGGTCGAAGTCTGGAAGCAGACGTCGCCCACGACATGGACGATCGCGCAACTGCCGACGGGCGCGGTCTACAGCACGGGCAGTCCGGCGACGGCCGCAGCCACCAACACAGCGCCGATCACCGTCAACATCGTCCAGGCGGATTCGACAGGCGCGCCGACCGTGGTGGTTGGCGAGTTCGATCTCGCGCCGGGTGCCAGCGTCGACGTGCACGGCGTGCCGGCGTCGGGCGGCCGGGAGCACATGGAATTCCGGGTGCTGCGCGGAACGATTCCGGTGCGGATCGGCGGGCGCACCCACTCGCTGAAGGCGGGCAGCGTCACGACCTTGACCATCGATCGGGCCGTCCCGGCGAGGCCGGTTCGTTAGTTGCCGCACATGCCGTCTCACTTAGAATCACGGGGACGTGGCGTATGCCGATACCGCAAGCGATCTCAAGGCGCTGATCCAGTCCCGTCATCCCATCGTCACCATCGACACGGTCGAGGAAGAGCGGGTGGACAACCTGCTGCAGTCGGTCGCAGCCGATCTCCATGTGCCGCTGTTCACGTGGACCGTGACGCATGGTCTGCAGCGTGTGGGTGAAGGAGCAGCAGCGATCTATGGGACAGCCAATCCGCAGGTCCTCGTCAAGCATCTCGCCACGCTCACGGTGTGCGGCGTCTTCCATCTGAAGGACCTGCACGCGCACCTGGGCGACGCCACCGTGGCGCGCGGCCTGCGCGACATCGCGCAGGCGTTTCTCACGACCGGATCGACGGCTGTGCTGTCCGGTGAAGGCATCCATCTGCCCAGTGAGCTCTCCCGGGACGCGATTCCCTTCGAGCTGCATCTGCCGAATCGCGACGAGCTGCAGGCGATCGTGCATCAGACGCTGCACGCGCTGAAGGGAAAGCAGAACATCACGGTGGCGCTCGGACCCGACGGCATGGAGTCGCTGATCCAGGCGCTCTCGG
>QHWQ01000363.1 GCA_003222635.1 Acidobacteriota bacterium
GACGCGCTGACCACAACGTTTGTCACGTCCTTGCCCGTGGCCGTGCCGATGTTCGAGTACGGTCCTGCGGAGGCGACACCGCTCATCGTGCACGTCATGCTGCCGTTGACCGCGAGCGTCGTCGAGGGGCAGGTGACGGCGCCGCGCTTGTTGTCCGTCACCGCGACCGACGACAACGCGATGTTGCCCTTGTTGGTGACGACGTACGTCCATGTGACCTGCGAACCGGTGGGGACCATCAGTCCGGTACCGGCGTCGTTGTCGACACCGTTGGTCCTGGTGATGATGCCGATTGCCGGTGCGGCGCCGAAGTAATTATCCGGATTCGACGCCGTGGTGGTGCCGGCAACGCTCGTCCCCGTGGCTGTTCCGATATTCGTGTACTGACCCGCGACCGCGGCGCCGGTCATCGTGCACGTCAACGTCTCGCCGACGTCGAGCATGCTCGCCGGACACGTCACCGCGCCGATCTTGCTGTCGGTCACGACGACGTTCGAGAGAGCGATGTTGCCGGTGTTGGTAACGGTGTATGTCCACGTGATCACCGACCCGACCGGCACGATCGGTCCCGTCGGGCTGTTGTTGTCCGTGCCGTTCGTCTTCGTCACGATGGTGAGCGTCGGCGTCGCGCCAAAGTAGTTGTCGGCATCAGAAGAGGTCACCACCGCTCCTGTCGGATCGACGCCGGTCACCGTGCCGATGTTCGTGTACTGACCGGCCACAGCGGTACCAGCCTTGGTGCACGTCATCGACGCGCCGGCGGCGAGAGTCTTCGACGCGCATGTGACGGCGCCCGCTTTGTCGTCCGTCACGGCCACGTTGGACAGCGTGACGTTGCCGGTGTTCGTCAGCAGATAGTTCCACGTCACCGTCGCGCCCGCCGCGATCGTCGGACCGGGCGCGGCGTTGTTATCCGTCCCGTTCGTCGTTTTCGTGATGGCGATGCCGGGGAGGGCGCCGAAGTAGTTCTCCGAATTGGTCGCCGTCACGACGGTTCCGAACGCGTCCTGCGCCGTAGCGGTGCCGACGTTCGTGTACTGGCCGACGATCGCCGTGCCCTTCGCGGTGCACGTCATGCTGAGACCCACATCCAGCGTCGTGGCGGGGCACGTGATGGCGCCTACTTTGTCGTCGGACACCACGACCGCGGACAGCGGATCGTTGCCGCTGTTGGTGAGAATGTAATCCCAGGTGACCACGCTGCCCGCCGGCACGTAGAGACCCGGCGCAAGCGTGTTGTCCGTGCCGTTGGTCTTCTTCAGCAGCGTGATCGCCGGCGTTGCCGCCAGCTCGCCGAAGTTGTTGTTCTTCCCGTCGACACCGGCATTCAACGGGATACCACTGAACGCGTCGTTGCTCGTCGCCCCGCCGCCCGGCGTCCCCTGCGTGTCCTTGCCGTCGAGATAGCCCGCCGGCTGCGTCTCGGTAATCGTGTAGCTGCCCGGCCGCAGCTGCGCAAACGAGTACGCGCCGTCGCTCCCTGTCGCGCCGGGCATGGTCACCGAGGCGCCACGATCGTCGGTGCCGGTCAGCGTGACCGTGACATTCGCAATGCCAGGCTCGCCGCTATCCACCTTCCCGTCGTTGTCCTTGTCCTCGTAGACGAACCCGGACAGCGAGGACGGCTTCAGCTCGCCGAAATTGTTGTTGTTGCCGTTGTAGCCCGCCGCGAGCGCGATGTTGTTGAACGAATCGCTGCCGATCGTGCCGTTCCCTGGCGCACCCTGCGTGTCCTTGCCGTCGAGATATGCGCCAGGCTGCACCTCGGAAATCGTGTAGGTCCCCGCCTGCAGGCTATTGAAGCAGTAGCTTCCATCAGTTGAGGACGTCGTCGTCGATGCGCTCACGGGGAAATCCAGGTAGTCGGATCCGGTGAGGTTGATCGTCACGCCGCCGATCGCGGCTTCACCGCCGTCGCGCGTGCCATTGTTGTTGGCGTCGCTGTAGACGAAGCCGCACAGCGACGAGGGTGACGGCGGCGGATTCGGAATGATGTCCGGCGGCGGCACGAACCCGCCGCAGATTTGCACGATGCTGTTGAAATTGTCGGTCTTCGTCGGGTCGTTGTAGACCGTCTGCAGCTGTGTGACGTACAGACATCCGTCGGGACCGGCCTGAATCATGTCGCCGCGGGAACCGCCGGCCGCGAACCGCGTCGGGATGCCCGGCACTTCGTAGCCGCCCGGGTAGTCGTACTCCGTCATCGTGCCGTCCTGGTTGTTGCTCGCGACGAAGCTCGGCGAGCCGTGGAAGCCGATGCCGACGGGGTCGGTGCCGGTGGTGGCGGTATCGATGAGCGGCGTGCGGGACACGACCTGACCGGAACGATTGACCACGTCAAGTTCGCCGCGGGTCGTGGTCCGGTTCGTGATGAAGAGATAGTCCCCGCGCGTGGGCTCGAAGGCGATGCCGTCGATGAACGCCAGTTGACTTCCGGGCAGCGACGCGAACGTGGTCACGGCACCCGTCGACGGGTTCAGCCGGTACAACGGACAGCTTGGCGGCAGTGGATTGGTCAGGCGGCATGCCACGCCGGCGTAGATCAGATCGCCGCTCTGCGGATCGACGGCAATGCCAAGCCCGTTGCCCGGAAAGTTCGCGGCCATCTTCGTCACCGACAGCGATGGCCACGCGATGCGCGCAACGCCGAACGTGCCGTCACCGTCGCTGGAGCTCGTATCGTTCAGGTTCGAGAAGAGATAACCCGTGCCGGCGACATTGTGGAACGCCAGTCCGCACCCGCCGACGATTTGTGCGCTCGTCGTCTCCTTGTGCAGCAGCGTGTCGTACTTCGTGAACGTCGTACTCGGATCGGGATCGAAGATGTGAAGCTTGGTTTGAGGTCCGCGGCATTCCGCGGAGATGACCGTCCCGTCCTGCAGGACGACGACACCGCCGAGCGAGAAGGAGGTCGATCGCAGCGACGACACGCCATACAGATGCTGCGCGTAACCCGGAGCCAGGAACCCGAAGGAGCGTCCCATGGAGGCGTAGAGCGCCGCCAGGCCAGCGGCCAGGATGACGCTCGCGGCAAGGAGCCGGCGAAGCCGGGCATTTCGGATGGTCATGGGGTCAGTGGTCCGCAATCATGACGAGGGCACTATCGCCCTTCTTGCCGTACGGGATAAGGCTGATGGTGTTGACCGGCCCCGGTTGCATGGCCGATGCGATGTCGATGAGCGCAATCTCGTAGTCGTCGAGCTTTTTCACCTTGAAGGTGTGG
>QHWQ01000364.1 GCA_003222635.1 Acidobacteriota bacterium
CTCGCGCGCCGTGGAGGCGGAACGGTGCCGATTGCCAAGGCCGACGCCAACGCGAAGTCGGTCTACATTCATCGGCTTCGATATGACACCGGCACGCGGAAGCTCTCGATTGATTCCGAGTGGAAGGCGATCAACGCCGATATTCCCGATGACCCGGGCGTGAAAGCCGTCGTCGATCGGTGGCGTGATGCCGCATTCACCGCCTTCAGGGCCGATGGCTTCGACCCGTCGAAGCAGGTGACCGTGCTGCCGGTTCCGCTCGATGGCCGCGAAGAGACCACGCGCACGGGCAGCACGAATCTGACGGATCTGATTTCCAGCGCGATGCTCGAGGCCTTCCCGCACACCGATGCCGCGATCTTCAACAGCGGCTCGATCCGCATCGACGATCAACTGCCTGCCGCGCCGCTGACGCAGTACGACGTGCTTCGCATCCTTCCGTATCCGGGAGACATCATGGTGGCGCGTGTATCCGGAGCGATGCTCGCGAGAATCATCTCCGTGGGCCACGACGCGGCGCATACGGGCAGCGGCGCCTACCTGCAGGCAGGCGGCCTCGGCCGCGCGACGCCCGACCCGAAGCGTTCCTATCGCGTCGTGATGAATGACTTTCTGCTGAGCGGAAAGGAAACCGGCCTGGACTTCGTCGGCCAGCGCGGCCCGGCCATCCAGATCGAGCCGGACTTACCCAAAGAGCTGAGGCACGTCGTGATCGCGCGCCTCGCTCGAGGCTTGTGACGAGTGCGAACGTGCGAATGTGCACCTCTCGACTGTGCACCTCGCACCGACGTAGTCACTCGAGCGCCTTTACAATCTCCTCAATGACCTTCTTGGCGTCGCCGAACACCATCATCGTCTTGTCCATGTAGAAGAGCGGGTTGTCCACGCCCGCATAGCCCGCGGCCATCGACCGCTTGTTGACGACGACGGTGCGCGCCTTGTGGGCTTCGAGAATGGGCATGCCGTAGATGGGGCTGCCCGGCTGCTCGGCGAGCGGGTTGACGACATCGTTGGCGCCGAGGACGAAGGCGATGTCGGTGTTGCCGAAGTCGCTGTTGATGTCTTCCATCTCGAAGACCCGGTCGTAGGGCACTTCGGCTTCGGCGAGCAGCACGTTCATGTGGCCCGGCATGCGGCCGGCAACGGGGTGAATGGCGTAGCGGACGTTCACCCCTTTCCTGATCAACTTGTCCGCCATCTCTTTCGTCGCGTGCTGCGCGCGGCCGACAGCCAGGCCGTAGCCTGGAACGATGATGACGTTGTCGGCGTTGCTGAGGAGGAACGCGGCACATGATGTAGGAGAGGATCGCGCCCGACGATCCGACCAGTGAGCCCGCGATGATCAGCATCGAGTTGTTCAGCGAGAAGCCAATGCCGGCCGCGGCCCATCCCGAATAGCTGTTCAGCATCGAGATCACGACCGGCATGTCGGCGCCGCCGATCGGAATGATCATGAGGATGCCGAGCACGAAGGCGGTGCCCGTCATCGTGATGAACGGCGGCCACTGCCGATCGGGCGCCGCCGTGAAGAAGAGCAGGCCGTTGCCGATCATGAACAGCACGAACAGCAGGTTCAGGAAGTGCTGTCCCATGAAGACGACGGGCGCGCTCGAGAACAGGCGGCTGTACTTGCCAAGGCCCGCAAGTTTGCCGAACGCGATGATCGAGCCCGTGAAGGTGACGGCGCCGATGAAGGTGCCGATGAACAGCTCCATCCGGTTGCCCGCGGGAATCGGCACCTCGATGTTGAACGCCGACGGGTCGTTGACGACGGCAAATGCGATGAGCACTGCGGCGAGGCCGACGAGCGAATGCATCGCGGCGACCAGCTGGGGCATCTGCGTCACCGCGTCGCGCGCTGAGCGGATGCGACAGTCCGCGCAGCGACAGGATGAAGAGGATGCTCGCGAGCAGGTACGCGAGCGCGACCTGGTTCGCGGTCATGTTTTGGTTGGTGGTTGGTGGTTGGTAGTTGGTAGTTTGGGTTCCTTTTTCTTGAACATCTCCAACATCCGCTGGCTGACGAGGAAGCCGCCGAAGGTGTTGACGGCGGCCAGCGCAACGGCAATCGTGCCCAGCAGCACGCCCGTGCCCGTGTCGCCCGGGCCAGCCGCGAGGATGGCGCCGACGACAATCACGGAGCTGATCGCGTTGGTGACGCTCATCAGCGGCGTATGCAGCGCCGGCGTCACGTTCCAGACCACGTGATACCCGACGAACACGGCAAGGACAAAGACGGTGAGATCCACAATGCTGTGGTCGATGACGCCAGTCACAAGACCTTTCCTTCGAAGCAGACGAGCGCCCCGGCGATGATTTCGTCGGTCCGGTTGATGTTGAGCGCGCCGGTTTTCGGGTCGACGAGCAGATTGACGAACGCCAGCACGTTGCGCGCGTAGAGCGCGCTGGCATCGGCCGCGAGCATCGCCGGCAGGTTGGAGTAGCCGACGAGCGTGACGCCGTGCTTTTCGACGACGCGATCCCTCTCCGTCAGCGGGCAGTTGCCGCCCTGCTCGACGGCGAGGTCGACGACGACGGAGCCCGGCTTCATCGCGCGGATAGTCTCTTCGCGCAGGAGCACGGGTGCAGGTTTGCCGGGGATCAGTGCGGTCGTAATGATGATGTCGGCCGCCCGCGCGCGCTCGTCGACGAGCGCCGCCTGCCGCCGTTGATAGTCGTCGCTCATCTCGCGTGCGTAGCCGCCGGTGGTCTCCGCCTGCGTTCGCTCGTCCTCGGAGACCGGCACCTCGATGAACTTCGCGCCCAGCGATTCGACCTGCTCCTTGGTCGCCGGCCGGACGTCGAAGGCTTCGATCACCGCGCCAAGCCGCTTGGCGGTGGCGATCGCCTGCAGGCCCGCGACGCCGGCGCCGAGCACGAGCACGCGCGCGGCCTTCACGGTGCCGGCGGCGGTCATCAGCATCGGCATGAAGCGTCCGTAGTGGTCCGCCGCGAGAATCACCGCCTTGTAACCGGCGATGTTCGCCTGCGACGACAGCACATCCATCGTTTGCGCGCGTGTGATGCGCGGCAGCCGCTCGAGCGCAAACGCGGTGACGCCGCGTTGCGCGAGCGCATCGAGACCCGCGCGATCGTGCGGCGCGAGCAGGCCGACGACGCTGGCATCGGGGCGCAGCATGGCGATTTCACATTGATCCGGACCGCGGACCTTCAGCAGCAGCTCCGCCTGGCCGTAGACGTCAGCGGCCGTGGGCGCGATGGTCGCGCCCGCGGTCTCGAATGCGTGATCGGGAATGTGCGCGCGGGTGCCGGCGCCGGATTGGACGATGAGCGAGTGAAGGTTTCCGCCGGCGAGCTTCTTGACGGTTTCAGGAGTGGCCGCGACGCGCGTCTCGCCGGGTCGAATCTCGGTCGGAATGCCGATCCGCATTACAACATTTCAGTATAGGTCACGCAGACGTACGAACCACGAAGGTCACAGCGCGGCATAGCCGCAACCAAAGATGCCGCGCTGTGACCAAGGCCACGCTGTCACCTTGGTGACACTAACGCGCCTCTAGTTGTCCAGAAAAACAAACTTCGGCGCGTTAGTGTCACGAAGCACGCGAAGAGAAAACTTCGCGACCTTCGCGTTCTTCGTGGTTGATCTAGTGTCGGTAGCGTCCGCCTTCAGGCGGACCGACCGCTAATGCGTCCCGTTCGAAAACGTGTCGCAGCTTTCGATCGTGCCGCCGTCCATGCCGCGGCGCAGCCAGCGCACGCGATCGGCCGACGATCCATGCGTGAACGTCTCGGGAATGACCTCGCCGCGCGCCATGCGCTGCAGCCGGTCGTCGCCGATGGCCGCCGCCGCGTTCAGTCCTTCATCCACATCGCCGGGATCGAGCAGGCCGCGCGATTGGGCGAAATGTCCCCACACGCCCGCGTAGCAGTCGGCCTGCAGCTCGAGGCGGACGGACAACGCGTTGGACTGGCGATCGTCGGCGCGTTCCCGCTGCGCCGCGACGGCTTCAGAGATGCCCAGCAGGTTCTGGACGTGGTGACCGACTTCGTGCGCGACGACGTAGGCCTGCGCGAAGTCGCCGGGCGCGCCGAAGCGCTCGTCGAGCTCGCGGAAGAAGGAGAGATCGAGATACACCTTCCGATCGGCGGAGCAGTAGAACGGCCCAACCTCGGAGCGTCCGACGCCGCACGCCGACTGCGTCGCGCCGTCGAAGAGCACCAGCACGGGCGGCACGTACGCATTGCCGCGCTGACGGAAGACCTCGCGCCACGTGTCCTCGGTGTCGGCGAGCACCTGCGCAATGAAGTGTGCCTGCGGGTCATTGTCGCGGACGCCGGACGTGCCGACCGTTTGATCCTGCGGCACGCTGCTCGTCGTGCTGATGAGATCCAGCGGGTTCGTACCCGTGACCCAGGAAATCAACAGAAGGAGTATCAGACCGCCCACGCCGCCGCCGAGGGGCAGCCCAACGCCGCCCATACTTATGCCGCGCCGATCTTCGATATTGCCGCTCTCGCGTCCCAGTCTCATGCCACCAGGGAAATGCACGCACGATACCGCCCGCATCTGCTCAGCTACACTGCTGGCGCATGGACCTTGGTCTCAAAGACAAAGTTGCAATCGTCACCGGCTCGAGCCGTGGGCTCGGCCTTGCGAGCGCACGCGCGCTGGCGAGCGAAGGATGTCTCGTCTGTCTCTGCGGTCGCACGGAATCGACGCTCGCGCAGGCGCGGCGCGATGTCGCGGCACGCGCGGTGGGCGACGAGCGAGTTGTCGGGATCGCCGCGGACGTCAGCACGCCTCACGGCGTGAAGACGGTGATCGACGGAACGATGGCCGCGTTCGGCGGCATCGACATCCTGGTCAACAACGTCGGCCTCGCCCGCGGCGCCACCCTCATCGACACGAGCGACGAGGAATGGCAGGAGGCGTTCGATCAGACGCTGTTTCCGGCGATTCGCGCGTCGCG
>QHWQ01000122.1 GCA_003222635.1 Acidobacteriota bacterium
GGTGGCCTTCTTGCGATCGCGGGTCATCGGCGTCAGGTGCAGTGGGGGCGTCGCGCCCGCGAGCAGCATCTCGAGCTGTTCACGACGCTCGCGCTGCGGCGCATCGACAATCGAGCGTCCTTTCACCGCCAGCAGATCGAAGGCGACGAATGAGGAAGGCGTTTCCGCCGCGAGCTTCGCGACGCGGGATGCCGCCGGGTGCAGCCGAAGCTGCAGCGCGTCGAAGTCGAGGCCGTGCGGGCTCGCGATGACGATCTCGCCGTCGAGGACGCAGCCCGCCGGCAGGCGCTCGACAAGCATGTCGTGGAGCTCCGGAAAGTAGCGATCGAGCGGCCGAAGGTCGCGGCTCTGAATGTACACATCGTCCTTCGTCCGGAAGACGATGGCGCGGAAGCCGTCCCACTTGGGCTCGAAAAGGAAGCGGCCGTCCTCGGGGATCGCATCGACCAGTTTCGCGAGCATCGGTTCGACGGGCGGCGAGAGCACGACCCATCGTATCGCGAGCGGAATCCGCATATCATCACGGATGCTCTGCGCGTCGCACATGTCCGCGTCGCGGTAGCGGCGTAAGAATCGGGAGCGTTCCATGAGACGGCCAGGTGACCCCACCAAACCTCCTCCCGGCGGTCGCGCTGCGGCACGGCAACGGTTGTTCGTCGAGCAGCGTGCAGGTGCAACGTCCATGAAGAAGGCGGCCCCGGCACGAGCGGCAAAAAAGACAAAGAAGAGGTAATCGGTATGCGCACCAAAGCTGACCTCGGCCGGAAGCCGCGCGGCGGTCGCCGCAAGCTGCGAAGGCCAAGACCTCCGGGCGGTAAAGTCCTTCAGCGACTGTTCACGTATCTTGGTCAGCGCGATCCCGCCCTCAACAACGACATCGTCGCGACCATCGCCGTCCCGAAAGCCGCGCGACCGAACTACGCGCTCACGAAACACGCGTTGAAAGCCAAGCCGGTCACGGCCGCGTCGGCCGCACGCCGACGGCCCCGCGTGCCGGTCGCGAAGTCCTACGCAGCGGCGATCATCAAGGCCGCGGCGAAGTTATCCAAACGCAGGAAGGCGCCGGTGGCGCGGCGCAAAACGAAAAGACCAGCGTTCGGAGCACCACCACCCGGCCCGACAGGCGTATGGCAGCCCATCGGTCCTTCCCAGGTTCCAAACGGACAGACCTACGGCACCAATCGCACCGATGTGATCGGTCGTGTGGCGAGCATCGCCGTCGATCCGAGCGATCCGAAACACCTGCTCCTCGGTGCCGCAGGCGGTGGGATTTGGGAGAGTAAGGACACGGGCGCGACGTGGGAGGCCCGTACGGACGAGCTGCCGTCGCTCGCCATCGGCGCGGTTGTCTTCGATCCGACCGCCCCGAACCGCGTCTACGCCGGAAGTGGTGAAGGCAACTTCTACTCGAACCTCGGCGCCGGCGTGTACAAATCGACCAACGGCGGAACCGCGTGGGCGGTCGTCGCATCGGCGCCGTTCATCGGCGTCGGCTTTTTCGACCTGGTCGTCGATCCAAAGGCACCGGCCACGCTCTACGCCGCGACGACGAACGGATTTTTTCGATCAACCAACAGCGGGGCGTCGTGGAGCCTCCGGCGGGCGGGCATGTGCTGGGACATCAGCGTTCATCCCAACGGCGGATCGGTCGAACTGCTGGCGACGTTCGGCGACGGGCTGTTCGTGTCAACCAATTCGGGAACGTCATTCGCCGCGGTGGCTCTTCCGTCATCGCCAGCGGCGGCATGGCTGCGTCTCGCGGTCGACCGCGTGACCGCGTCGCCCGATGTCGCATACGTATTCGGCGCCGCCGGTACAGCCGCCTACCTGTGGCGACGCACCGGAACGACGTGGACGAAGGTGACGTTGCCGGCGGTGAATCACGATCCTCTGAATTACTTCCCGAACAAACTGGAGATCGGGCAGGCACAATACGACTGGTATGTCGCGGCGCCTTCGAACGGCACCGACCAGGTCTTCATCGGGGCTATCGACACGTTCCGCGTAAGCCTCAGCGGTTCCACCTGGAAGTGGACCAACATCACCACGCATGGTGCGAACAGCATCCATCCCGATCAGCACTGTCTGACCTTCGCGCCGAACAGCACCACGATCATGTATGCGGGCAACGACGGCGGCATCTTTCGCTCGGCCAACAGCGGAGCCACGTGGAAGTCTCTCAACAAAGGGCTCGGAATCTGCGAAATCGAATATCTGGCCAGCGACCCGAATTCGTGGCAGTGGCTGATTGCCGGGACGCAGGACAACGGCTCGATGATCTACAGCGGCTCGACGGTCTGGGCTCACGCCGGCGACGGCGATGGCGGCGATTGCGGCGTGAATCAGTTGAACCCGGACGTCGTCTATCACTCGTTCTACGACGTCTCGCTCGAGCGTTCGGCGAACAAGGGTGCGTCCTGGACCGATCTGAAGCCTCCTCATTTTTCCGCGTTCGATAATCCACCGACGTCGCTGTTCTATCCGCCGGTCGAGGTGTCCGGACTGACGGTCGCGATCGGGGCAAAGTCGCTCGTCGTGACGCGAAGCGGCGCGGGACCGTGGACCACCGTTCCCCTCGGACTGGCGTCTGGAGAGCTGCCGTCCGCAATGCGGCAGATCGATGCGAACACGCTGCTCGTGGGGACGTCCAAGGGCCGCATCTTCCGCATGACCTGGAGCGGCACCACGTGGACGAAGACAGTGCTGGCCTCGCCCGCATCTCGCTATATCAGCTGCATCGCCGTCGATCCGAGCAACCCTCTGCGATTCTGGGTGACGATCTCGCAAGTCGGCCCGGGCACGGCCTACCGCTCGGACGACGCTGGCGCGTCATGGGTCAATTGCACTGCCGGCTTGCCCCACATCGCAATCAACGCTGTGGTCGTCGATCCGGCAGATTTCAAGCGCGTGTGGGTTGCGGCTGACGTCGGCGTCTACCAGACGCTCAATACCGGCGCGAGCTGGATGCCGTTCTCGAACGGCCTTCCAAATGCGATGGCCGTCGACCTGCTGTTCCACAAGCAGGATCGCACGCTGATCTGCGCCACGCGAAACCGCGGCGCCTGGGTGATGCCGATCCCGTAGTTAGCGCAAATTCCTTCGAGCCCGTCTCTGCCACCAGAGAACGCAAACGCCGATTATCGGCAACAAGAACAGCAATGCTTCAAGAGAACCCGAGCCACCGTCGGGAGATAGGCCAAACAACCGCTCGATGAAATCCATCTTCCCACCTCCGTCTGGTGTGACGCCGTACGGTTGACGTGAAACTACGCCGTTTGGGGCGGCAATGCAAATCGAACTGCGTCCATGCGCCGGTCGCGCCGCTCACCTCATTGGCCGTGTCACGGCTCTGGCGCGGGGAAGACCACCCTGCTCGCCGAGCTCGCGGGCATGGGCTACGCGACCGTCGAAGAATCCGCTCGCGCGATCATCGCGGAGCGGCTCGCCCGCGGCGACACGCCGAGGCCCGACCTTGTCGCGTTCGCCCGCGAGATCCTGCGCCGGGATATCGAGAAGTATCTTGGTCAGCCGCAAACGTCCGAATGGGTCTTCTTCGATCGCGGGATCGTCGATGCGCTTGGCCTGCTTCACGAGGTCTCGCCGCTGCCCGCGTCCGAGCTGCAAGCCACGCTCGCTTCGTACCCATTCCATCCGTCAGTCATGCTTCTGCAATCCTGGGAGGCGATCTACACCACCGACGCGGAGCGTGATCATCGCTCGTGCGGCTGCATTCTTCACGAGGTGCCGCGTCTTCCCGTTTGGCAGCGAGCGGAGCATGTCCTGCGGATTCTTGGGGAAAGCGTCGCACCCTCCTCGCGGTTCCGGGAGTCCAAGTGAGCATGATTGCGGTCGGTATGACGGCCCTGGCTGTCGTCGTGGCGGCGCTGATGGTGGTGCTCGTCTCGCGCGCGGGCCGAGGCGTCGCCATCGCCGCGGCGATCGTCATCGCCGTTCTGATGGTTGCGGAATACGCGCTTGCGTCGAGCGGGATTCTGCGTGAGTGGACGCGCCGCCCGCCTCCGTTCATGCCGGCGGTGGCCGTGCCGATCCTGCTGGCGCTTGTCGTCGCCCTTTCGCCGCTCGGCCGCCGCATTGCCGCGGCCGCTTCCTTCGCCCTGATCATCGGCATCCAGGGGTTCCGCCTTCCGCTGGAGCTGGTGATGCATGACGCCGCGACGACCGGTCTGATGCCCGTGCAGATGACGTACACCGGCTGGAACTTCGATATCGTGACCGGCACGCTGGCCATTGCGGTCGCCTGGGTGGCGGCCCGCTCGCCGCGCTCGCGCGGCATCGTCTTCGCCTGGAACCTGCTCGGGACGCTGCTGCTGATCAACATCGTCACCATCGCGATCGTGTCGTTACCGATGTTCGCGGCCTTCGGTCCCGATCGCGTGAATACGTGGGTCGCCGAGCCGCCGTACGTCTTCCTGCCGACGGTGCTCGTGCCTGCCGCGGTGTTCGGCCACGCATTGACGTGGCGGAAACTGGCAGCATCTGGAATCGGGTGACATGCGAGCTCGCGTCGCGGTCTGCGGTGTCCTCGTGTTGCTGTGGATGCTTGCCTGCGTCCGCTCGACGCAAACTGCGTGGGAAGCCGACAATCCGATTCGCCCGTTGAGTCCACCGCCGCTCGGCATGGAGTTCTACTTTGCCGAGGCGAAGACCCAACCGACGCCCTCGCGCGTTCGACTCGGCCGGTGGTTGTTCTTTGACCCTCGCCTCTCCAGCGATCGCACCGTTTCCTGTGCGTCCTGTCACGTCCCGGATCACGCGTTTGCCGACTCGTCGCCCGTCTCGATCGGCGTCGGCGGGAAACGGGGCACGCGAAAGGCTCCGACGATCGTCAATCTCGCCGTCACGCCTCGTTTGATGGACCAACGTGAGTCCGAGGTGACGACGCATCTGTTCTGGGATGGACGCGCCGCCTCGCTGGAAGATCAGGTGTCGGGTCCCATCGAGAACGCCGTCGAGATGGCAAGCAGCCATCGCGAGATGGTGGCGTCACTCGCCCGGATCACCGGGTACCGTCCGTACTTCAAGGAGGCGTTCGGCGACGACGAGATCACGGCTGCCCGGGTCGCTGCGGCGATCGCCGATTACGAGCGAACGCGGATGAGCGGTAATTCGCCCTATGACCGCTGGCGATTCAACCACGAGCCCAACGCCGTCTCGCCACAGGCCAAGCGCGGCTTCGACCTGTTTTTCGATCGCGCCCGATGCGCGGGGTGCCACGCCGGAAGCAACTTCACCGACAGCAAGTTCTGGAACGAGGGAATCGGGTGGCAACCGGAACGGATGCGGTTCAAGGACGAAGGCCGGTTCGTCGTCACTGGCGACCCGCGAGACCGCGGCGCGTTCAAGACGCCTGGTCTGCGCGAAATCGGACGCCACGCACCGTACATGCACGACGGGTCGCTTCCGACGCTGAAGAGCGTCGTCGAGTTCTACAACCGCGGCGGCAACGCGAACCCGTATAAGACCGGACGTCTCGTTCCTCTGGGACTCACGGCCGATGAAGTCGATGCGATCGTCGAGTTCCTGCGGACGCTGGAAGGCGAGGGCTATCAGGACACGACACCAGCGCACTTCCCTCAGTGAGATTGCGCACCTGCTACACTTTCAACCTACAACCCGTAATCCTCTCGTGGACGATCACTTCATCGTCAACTGTCCCTACTGCGGCGAGGATGTCGAGATCTACGTCGAGCCTGACGTGCGGGGGACGTTCGTGCAGGACTGCGAGGTCTGTTGCAACCCGTGGCGCGTGCACGTGATTCGCGAGGACGACGAGCGATATGTAAGCGTCAGCCGCGCCGACGGTTCCGAGTAGCGAGGCTGCCCGGTCACGCGCATAATGCGCCGATGCGAAAGATCGCTGCTCTTCTGGTGCTCGCGTGCACCCCCGCTGTCGGGACACTCATGGTCGCCCAGTCGGCGCCGTCACGGTCTTCGACGTTGCGGATCCCGTTCGAGGGCTACGCGCTGCCGAATGGATTGCGCGTCGTGCTTGCTCCCAACCACGCCTCGCCGACAGTTGCCGTGACGGTGTGGTACCACGTCGGCTCGAAGAACGAGGCCGCGGGGAAGACTGGCTTCGCGCACCTGTTCGAGCACGTGATGTTCACAGGGTCCGGTCACGTTCCTTACGGCGTGCACGACCGCCTGACGGAAGGCGTCGGTGGCTCCAACAACGGAACCACCAGCAGAGACCGCACGACGTACTACGAGACGGTTCCTTCGAACTATCTCGAGACGGCACTGTGGCTCGAGTCCGACCGCATGGGATTTCTCCTCGACACCCTGGACGTCCAGAAGCTGAATGCCCAACGCGACATCGTCAAGAACGAACGGCGGCAACGGATGGACAACCAGCCGTACGGCCTGGTCGGCGAGATCATCTCGAACACGTTGTATCCGGCGGGGCATCCGTACTCGTGGGACGTCATCGGCAGCATGGCGGATCTGACGGCCGCATCCGAAACGGACGTGAAGGATTTCTTCCGGCTGTATTACGCGCCCGGTAATGCCATTGTCTCGATCGCCGGAGACTTTCAGCCGCAACAGGCCAAAGCGCTCGTCGCCAGATACTTCGGCGCGTTCCCTCGCGGAGCCGCGATCGTACGGCCCGCGGCGCCACCGGTCACTCGCGACCGCGAAACGCGGCTCGTGTACGAGGACCGCGTACAGGTGCCGCGCCTGGTCATCGTCTGGCCGACGGTCGGACGAGGGAGCGACGACCGGTTCGCGCTCGGGGTGCTCGATGCGATCACCGCTGGCCCGCGAACGACCCGGCTGACGAAAGCGCTCGTCTACGACCGTCAGCTCGCGACAACGGTCGGCACCAGTCAGGACTCGGACGAGAACGCCGGCGAGTGGAGGCTGACGATCACGCCACGGCCGGGTGTCCCGCTCACGGATCTGGAATCCGCGGCGGACGGCATCCTCGATACGCTGAAGGCCGAGGGACCGACCGCGGAAGAAATCCAGCGCGCGACCGCCGGACTCGAGCTGGATTTCGTCAACGACCTCGAGTCGAACCTCGGCAGGTCGATGAGGCTTGCTGACGGCCTCGGGTACGAGAACGACGCAGGGTCTTTCCAGACGGAATATCAGAGGATGATGGCCGTCACACAAGCGGATGTGAAGCGCGTGGCGAACAAGTACCTGACGAAGGGACGTGTCGTCCTGAGCGTCGTTCCCATCGGCAAAGTGGAGATGGCAGCGAAGCCGTCGGAGAGCACGCCGTATCGGAGAACCGAACAGTGACGCGCCGCGCGTTGTCCGTTGTCATCCTGCTGTTCGCGCTGACGGGCATCGCCGCGCTCGCCCAGGCCACGCTCGATCGATCGAAGCCGCCCACGCCGGGGCCGACGCCGATGCTGCGCGTCCCCGCCTGGACCCGGTCCACGCTCGGAAATGGCGCCGAGCTCGTCGTCTCCGAAAAGCACGATCTGCCGCTGGTGTCCTTCACGCTCACCATCTCGGGTGGATACAACCAGGCGGATCCCGCTGCGCGCCGCGGGCTCGCGGACATGACCGCCGCGATGATGAGCGAGGGCACGAAGACCAGGGATGGCGAAGCGCTCGCCGCCGCGCTGCAGCTGCTCGGAACGACGGTCGCCGTCAGAATCGGCGGCGAGACTGGCGCCATCGCATTCGAGTGCATCGCCAGCAGGTTTCCCGCGACGCTCGACATCGTCGCCGACATGCTCGTCAACCCGTCGTTTCCGCCGGAGGCGCTCGAGCGGCTGCGCGCACAGCGCCTCGTTGCGCTCGTCCAGGCTCGCGACCAGACGGGCGCGATCGCGTCGCGTGTGTTCCCACGGCTCGTATACGGCGACGCGCACCCGTACGGGCAGAACATCACGGAGGCGACGCTCGAGGCGATCACGCGTGACGATGTGGTGGCGTTTCACCGCGCGTATTTCCGCCCGGGGCAGGCGCTTGTCACTGTCGTCGGCGATGTGCATGCCGCGGGCGCGAAGGCGGCGATCGAGAAGGCGCTCGCTGCGTGGCCGCGGGGAGGCGAGAAGCCGGTGTTCCAGTATCCGGCGGTCGCAGCGCCGCGCGCATCGACGATTTACCTGGTCGACAAGCCAGGTGCCGCGCAATCCACTTTCGCGATCGGCACCACCGGACCTCCGCGCAGCACGTCTGATTACTACGCGCTTCAGGTGATGAACACGATTCTCGGCGGAATGTTCCAGTCGCGCCTGAATGCCAACATCCGCGAAGAGAAGGGCTACAGCTACGGCGTCAGCTCGTCGTTCGCCTACGGAAAGGGACCGGGGGCGTTCCGGGCGGGCGGAGACATCGTGTCGGCGAAGTCCGATGCCGCGTTGATGGAGTTCATGAAGGAACTGAAAGGGATTCGCGGCGAACGTCCGATCACGGACGAGGAACTGTCGACGGCCAAGGATGCGCTGACGCAGCGCTTGCCGGGCACGTTCGCGTCGGTGCGGAGCGTCAACACCGCGATGGTGACGCTGTGGACGCAGGGGTTGCCGGACGACTACTACCAGCAGTACGCCGCGCGAATTGCCGCCGTGCGGCGGGAGGACGTGGTCCGCGTGGCGCGCCAGTACGTCGACGTCGATCACCTCGTCATCGTGATCGTCGGCGATCGCGCGACGGTCGAAGGCCCGTTGCGCGCCTTGGGTGTCGCGCCGATCGCCATCACCGACATCGAAGGCAATCCGGTGCGCCCGTAGCGTCGATTAAGATACTTACCTCTGCGCCCGTAGCTCAGTTGGATAGAGCACCGGCCTTCTAATGCAAGGCCCCTTGATTCCGCGAGCGGGTTGGGCGCGGAAAACGCGCATTTCGGATCGAAGGCCGACTCCGGGGTGCATTAGGGTGCGGCGGTTCGCATACCATCACTCAAGGCGCCCGTAGCTCATCTGGATAGAGCACCGCCCTTCTAAGGCGGGGGTAGCTGGTTCGAATCCAGCCGGGCGCGCCAAGTTCTGGTGGGTCGAAGGCAGAATCACGCAGCGCGCGAAAGTACGTGGCTGAAGCGTCGCGTATGAACACCACCACGAATCCGCCGCCAATCCGGTACGCAAAGACCAGCGACGGCGTGAATATCGCCTACCTCACTGTGGGGAGCGGTCAGGCGATCGTCTTTGCCTCAAATATCTTCGGCGATGCACATCTCTATCGCCTCGCGTGGCCACATGTTCGAGTCATCACGGACACGTTGGCGGCGGCTGGGTGGACGGTTATCAGGTACGACCACCGTGGGATGGGCTCGTCCGATCGAAACGTGAACGACTTGAGTCTCGAGGCAAGGGTCAACGATCTCGAAGCGGTCGTCGCCAAGGTGGGTATCAGGACGTTTGCATTAGCTGGCGTCGACTTGGGAGCCGCAACCGCCATGGCGTATGCGGGGCGGCATCAGGCGTCGATCTCTCACCTGATTCTCATCAGCCCGTGGTCGTCTGGCGCGCGCAGGTTCGCCATTCCGGACCTGCGAATCGCAACGGCCGGCAACGCAACAGATGATCGTGAATGGCGAATTTTTTCCAGCATTCTCGGAAGCGTCGCGACTGCTTTTGAAGACGCCGAGCTGGGCCGCCAAATCGCCGCAGCTGTTCAACAGGCCACATCGCCAGCGGGTTTTTTCGCCTACAACGAGGCATCGAAGAAGATTGACCTCACCACCGTGCTGCCGGCGTTGACGATGCCCACCGTGGTGATTCATGAACCTGCGTTCCCGTTTGGATCGTTTGATCTCTGTCGGGAAGTGGCCGCCGGTATTCCAGACGCACGTTTCGTCGTCACGAGTGGCAACTCGATCGCCGGTAATGCGCACGACAGCCTCGTGGCCATCATCGATCAGTTCGTGCGCTCCGGT
>QHWQ01000397.1 GCA_003222635.1 Acidobacteriota bacterium
GACGCGGGAGGCACGCGCTCGAGCCCCTCGAGCACGAGCCGATCGTCATCCATCGTGTAGCGCTGCGTCTGCGATCCGTCGAAGAGCGTCCCTTCGTCCGCGCGATAGAACTGCGGCAGCCCGTTCCACGCGGTGTGGTTGCCCGACAGCAGGAACCACGTCCGATAGCCTTCGTCACGCAGCGCATCCTGCAGCTGAAATGTCCGCGCGCTGATGTCGCGGAACTCGCGGCCGGCAAGCGTGCTCGTGATGCCGCAGAACGATTCCGAGCACGTCGAGAACGCCATGTCCACCTTCTTCATGCGTCCGCTCGACACGAGCTGCGAGAGGAACGGCGTCGTCGGCCGCTGATAGCCGTACACCTGCATGTGATCCGCGCGAAGCGAGTCGACGATGACGAGGATGACATTCGTGCGGCGCGCGCCGGGGACGTGTCGTGGGTAGGACGCCTGAAGTACAGCATCGCGCTCGGCGACCGCATGACGACGCGCGGTTGGCTCGAAGGCGTAGCCGACGGGACGAAAGAAGCTGGCGAGCAGCTCGTCCTTCCAGAACAGGTTGTCGCGCTGACCGACTCCCCATGTGATCGTCGCGCCGAAGCCGACCACCGCTGCCGCCGCGATCGCGAGCGTCCGCGCGGTTCCGAGCTGACGGCGCAGGGCGACGTCCGCGCCGCGCGACACGAGCCAGATGAGCGCCGCGATCAGCACGAATGTGCCGCCGAAGAAGAGCGTTATGCCTGGCTTGCCGACGGGAAAGGCTTCCTGTCCGGACCAGACCGTCGGCGCGAACGCGACGACCAGATGGCCCGTGACGTTGCGTCCCCATGACGCATTGCTCACCGCATCGAGCACGTACAGATACACCTGCGCGCTGCAGGTGGCGGTGAGGAGCCATCGAAACACCGCAGCCGGCAGCACCAGCAGCACGCAATCCCATTCCGCGACGAGGACAAGATGCGACAGCACGACACGCGGGTTCTGACCGAAGCGCCAGGCAAAGACGCCCGCGATGACCGCGCTGACGAACAGATGCGCCGCGATGACGACAGGCAGACGGCCGCGAGGACCCATCAGCCAAGGATACAATGCGCGCCATGTGCACAAGCCACGCGCGTGCCGGAGGCGTTGCCGCGTTGCTGATGCTCCCGGCGATCGCCTCCATGCAGACAGCCGACGTCGCGGTGTCGGCGCGAGCCCGCCAGCTTCACGATCGCGCCATCGTCATCGACACCCACGACGACACGACGCAGCGGCTGCTCGACGACAAGTCGTTCGACATCGGCGCGCGGAACGCGGACGGCAGCATCGACATCCCGCGGATGCGGGAAGGCGGGCTCGACGCGTTGTTCTTCTCCATCTGGATGCCCGGCGATGTCACCGGACCGGCCGCCATCAAACAGGCGCTGCAACAGATCGACAGCGTGCGCGAGGCGGTGCGCCTCCATCCCCGGGATCTCGTGCTCGCCACCTCGGTCGCGGACATCCGCCGCGCCGCCGCCGATCGCAAGATCGCCGCGCTGATGGGGCTCGAGGGCGGACACATGATCGACGAGGACCTCGGCGTGCTGCGGATGTATGCGGCGCTCGGCGTGCGGTACATGACGCTCACGCACTCGCTCAACACGACGTGGGCGGACTCCTCGGGCGACACACCTGCGCACAACGGCCTCACCGCCTTCGGCAAGGACGTGGTGCGCGAGCTGAACCGTCTGGGCGTGATGGTGGACATCTCGCACGTGGCCGACAAGACGTTCTTCGACGCGCTGGAGGTGACGCGCGCGCCGGTCATCGCGTCGCATTCCTCGGCGCGGGCGATCGCGAATGCGCCGCGCAACATGACCGACGATATGCTGCGGGCGCTGGCGAAAAACGGCGGCGTCGTGATGATCAACTACAACGCCGGCTTCATCAGCGAGCCGTTCCGCGTGGCGCCGCGGCCGGCGGAGTTCACCGCGCGCGTCGACGCCATCCATAAGAGGTGCGGCACGGACGAAGCGTGCTCGATTCTCGACGAGCAGCGCGCCAACTGGGACGCGATGCGTGCCGGCGTGCTGCCGATGGTGACGTGGGAAACGATCGTGGCGCACATCGATCACGCGGTGAAGATCGCCGGCGTCGATCACGTCGGCCTCGGCTCGGACTTCGACGGCGCCGTGATGCCGCTCGGCATGGAGGACGCTTCGAAGCTGCCGCGCATCACGGATGCGCTGCTGAAGAAGGGCTACTCCGAGCGCGACGTCGAGAAGATCCTCGGCGGGAATCTGCTGCGCGTCATGGAACAGGTCGAGCGTGCCGCGCGGGAAGGAAGCTCGCGGTGACGAAGATTCGCACGATCACGATGCTCCTCGCCGCCGCGTGCGTGCTGCTGGCGGGACCGCTGTCACGCGCGCAGGCGCCTCCGACCTACCGCGTCGATCCGTTCTGGCCCAAGCCGCTGCCGAACAAATGGATCATGCAGCAGGTGCCGACGCTCGCCGTCGGACCGGACGATCACGTCTGGGTGTTCAATCGCTCGCGGCAGATCAGGCCCGACGAGAACGGCGCGTCGACCAACCCGCCACGCACCGACTGCTGCATCGCCGGGCCGGCCATCCTCGAATTCGATCCGGCCGGCAATCTGGTTCAGGGGTGGGGCGGCCCCGGCTACGTGCCGAGCTGGCCCAACGAGCAGACGATCAACATCGATCGTGAGAGCAACGTCTGGATCTCCGGAACGGGCCGCGGCGAGAGCATCCTCGAGTTCACCCGCACTGGAAAGCTGTTGAAGGACTTCGGCCACCGGCCTCCGCCGATTCCGTCCGGGCAGACGCCGCCGCCGCTTGTCGAGAATAACCAGCAGACCGACGTCTTCATCAGCGGCGTCGCGGGATTCGACTTCGACGAGGACGCGCACGAGCTCTACGTCGCAGACACGGAGTTCATCAACAAGCGGATTCTCGTGTTCGACATGGACACCGGCGCGTTCAAGCGCGGCTGGGGAGGCAAGGGCGTGCCGCTCGGCGAGATTCCCAACGAGCGCGTCGCGCCGTACGACACGTCAGGGCCGCCGCCCGACATCAAGGAGTTCAACGTCCTGCACTGCATTCACCTCTCGAACGACGGGCTCGTCTACGTCTGCGATCGCGGCAATGATCGAGTGCAGGTCTTCACCAGGCAGGGGAAGTTCGTCACGCAGTTCTGGATTCACACGTCGACGCCGGCGCGCGGCGCCGAATGCGGCGGGCCGGGCAGCGACAAGTACGGGCCGTGCGGCACCGTGTTCAACCTCGCCTTCTCACCCGCGCCACAGCAGAACTTCGTCTTCGTCGCCGACGGCGCAAACGACAAGGTATGGATCGTCAACCGGAAGACGGGCATGACCGTCGGCTCGATTGGCGACAACGGCCGCATGGCGGGGCAGTTCCACTTCATCGACGGCGTCGCCAGCGATTCGAAAGGGAATGTCTATACGGGCGAAGTGGAGACCGGAAAGCGGGTGCAGAAGTTCGTGCCGGTGAACGGGGGGCGGCGGTAACCGCCCCCCGTACCCCTAGAATCCGTACTTCACGCCGAACTGCAGGATGCGCGGCGTGCCCGCCTGCGTCGTGATGCGGCCGAACGTCGCGGCCGCGAAGTTCAGGTTCGGAACGTTCCAGTTGAAGTTGTTGGTCAGGTTGAAGACCTCCACGCGCAGCTCCAGATTCTGCGTGGATGCGATCGAGACGAGCCGCGAGATGGCGAGATCGATCTTCCAGAATCCCGGGCCGTCGAGGCTGTTGCGCTGGTAGTTGCCGAACGCGCCGGGCGCCGGCTGCGCGAAGGCGGCTCGATTCAGGAAGTTCGTCAGCGTCTTTTCGCCATTCACGTCGTTCGAGATCTGATCGACGCGCTGATTGGCCTGGCCGTTGAACGCGTTGTCGCGGCCGCTCAGGATGTTGAGCGGTGTTCCCGATCGGATGTTGAGGATGCCCGCGACGCGCCAATTGGAGGCGAGCACGCCGACCGCCCCGTTCACCCGCGGCGTCATATAGCCGACCGTGCCGTTGGCGAGATGCGTGCGGTCGCCGTCGCAGCGGCCGTAATCCGCATTCGGGTCGGCGGGATTGGTGAATCCGATCCCGAACTGCGCATTCGGCGCCATCTCGAGTCCCTCGCAGCGGGACCACGTGTAGTTCGCATTCATGCTCACGCCGTTGGCGGAGCGCCGCTGCGCCTCCACCTTCAGGCCGCGATACTTCTGCGTGCCCACCGCCGCATGGCTGTCCAGATTGCTGATGAGCGCCGCCGACGCTGGGTTTTCGTTGGAGAGCGACAGCACACGCCGCTGGTTCAGGTTGTTGTTGGTCGTGCAGACCGGGAAAGAGACGCCCTGGAGCACGCACGGACCAAGACCGAGGAACACGCCCGGATTCAGTGCCACGAGACCCCACAACCGGTCGGTGTAGCTGCCGAGATAGCTGACCGATGCGCCCCAGTTGGCGCCGATCTGCTTCTCGACGGTGAGGTTCCATGACTGCACGCGCGGCGCGTTGATGTCGGGATCCATCGACGAGAGCGTTCCACCGACGGGGTACACGGTGTCGGGGCCGACGGCGATCGGATGCGGGTTCCCGCCGATGTCGCGATACGGATCGTCGAACAGGCCCGACGGATCGCTGATCAGCGTGCGGTTCCCATACGGCGGCGCCGCCGCGAGGTTGTTGAAATACTCGCCGCCCGGGTAGTCGTACATCAGCGCGTACGATGATCTGATCGCGAGCCGGCCATCGCCGCGCACATCCCAGCCCACGCCGATGCGCGGCGAGAAGTTCCACCACTTCTTGTCCAGACCGGACGTGCCCGGAGGAAAGCCCGGGTCACCCGGATAGATGAACCCCGCCGGCGCGTTGTGGAACACCGTGCTCTTGATGTTCTGCCTGAAGCGATCGCGATCGAAGATCGTGTTCGCGCCGCGTGTCAGGTTCTGGCTGAAGAACGGCTCCCACCGGATGCCGCCGTTGATCGTCACGCGGCTCGTCGCCCGCCACGTGTCCTGCGCATACAGACCCTGGTACCACTGGTAGTAATCGACGCCGGACAAGCCCGACTGATCGACCGTGGCGACGCGTCCGAGCAGCATGTCCGCCAGTCCCAGACCCGATGCCTGGCCCGTGAAGTTCCACTGGCCGCCGCCGCGCGCCCATGTCCTGAACGAGACGCGGAAGTGCGCGACGCTCGCGCCGAACCCGAGCTGGTGTTCGCCGCGCACCACCGTCAGGTCGTCGTTCATCTGGAACGAGTTGTTGTCGGCGATGCCCCGGGTCGCCGTCGCCGCGGCGATCTGGAAACCGCCGGTGACGACGACAATCATAGAGCCCGGCACGTAGGTGGCCGCCTTGATGCCGAGCGACGGGGGATCGAAGTACGGATCGTTGTCGCGGTTGACCGCCGTACGGTTGAACGCAAACCGCAGCGCATTGACCGTGCTGCTGCCGAAGATCTTCGTATCGCCTAGCGTCAGCGACTGCGCCAGGTTGTCGATCGACGGGTTCGCCGTCGTCAGGATGTTGCCCG
>QHWQ01000398.1 GCA_003222635.1 Acidobacteriota bacterium
TGCTCGAGAATCTGCACCGCGCCGACCCGGCGAGCCTGGCGCTCATCGCCCGGGTCACCGCTGCCGTCCGCGCGGAGACGCCGCCCCTTGTGCTGTTGACGATGCGCACGGCGCTTCCCGATGATCTGCCGCGAAGCGCGGGCATCGTTGAAATCGGACCCCTCGCGCCGAGCGAATCAATCGCGCTGGCCAACGCGGTGGCGGGGTCCGCCGCGGTGTCGCCCGCGGTGCATGACCTCGTGAACCAGCGCGCCGGCGGCAATCCGCTGTTCATCGAACAGCTCGTCATCATGCTGCGGGAGGAAACCCTGCTCGGCGCATCCGAGGCGGCGCTGCGCAGCGTCACCCTCCCCGTCTCGTTGTACGGATTGTTCCTCGAGCGCGTCGATCGACTGGACCTGACTCTCCGCGACGCCCTGCGCCTGGCGAGCGTCCTCGGCGTCGAGTTCGAGCGCGAGATCTACCTGATGGTGAGCGAGCGAGCAGCGCCCGTCCCCGAAGGAGTGGCGGCCACCAGGCCTGGTGCTTTCGCGCTCGAAGAGCTGGTCGCGCGCGGATTCCTCATCCGGCGCGATTCACCGGACGGCGACCTCTACGCCTTCGATCAGCCTCAAATGCAGGCAGCGGTCTATGGCACGGTGCTGGCGGAAAATCGCCAGATCGTGCACGGTCTGGCGGCGGCCGCCCTGGAGCGGTTCTTCGAAGGACGCCTGGTGCGCCAACTCCCGCGGATCCTGCATCACTTCAGCCAGAGCGGCAACATCGCGCGCACGGTCCACTACGGCCGTCTTGCGGGAGAGCGCGCGCTGGCGATCGCCGCCTACGACGAGGCCGCCGAGCAGCTGGGCATCGCAGCGGCGCTGCAGGATCGGTTGCCGGACACGTCGGGGCTCGTCGCCGGTGAGACGCTGCATCGTCTGGCCACCGCCTTCGAATGGAAAGGGCAATTGCGGCAGGCCGCCACCTACGCTGAACAAGCGGCGGCGCGATTGTCAGCCGAGGGCGGCGAGCCGGCAGACCGCGAGCGAGCCGGACGCCGCGGGCACATCGCGATGACGCTCGGAGAAGTGTATGGACTGCTCGGCGAGTGGCAACGGTCGATCGATTGCTACGCCCACGCGGAACGATGGTTCAACGACGCGGCGATGCCCGTTGAGTCGGCAGAAGCTCGCTGCTGTCGGGGCTTTAGTCATCGCGCGCGTGGCCAACCGGAGCGCGGTGTCGAGCTTGCGCGCGAGGGATGGGCGGTGCTGGAGGCGACCAATCATCTGCCGGCGATCGCGCGAGCCGGCCACGAACTGGGCAACCTCCTGCGTGACGGCGATATCGCGGCCGCCATCGCGGATCAGAGCCGCGCGAACGAGCTTGCCCGCCGCGATGGGAACCGCGTGGCGCACGCGATTAGCGAGTATCATCTAGCGGCTCATTACCTCGAGCGGGGCGATCTGCGGGCGGCCGATGAGAGCGCGGAGCGCGCGTATCGGCAGTCGCGAGAAATCGACATGCCCGGACGCGCGTTCAAGTGCCGCCTGATCCAGGCGCGCGTTCACGTGCGCGCCAACGACTGGGAGCCGGCGCTCGAGCGCGTCCGCGAAGCGTTCGCGGTCATCGAACGCGGGCAGGTTCCCGACGATGCCCTGAGCGACGCGGTGGATCTGCTGGTGTCGGCGGCGGATCGCGTTCCGCACGCGCGGCTGGTGCAGACAATGCGAATCGCGTGGCCGCACGTCTCGCAGAGCGGCAGCACTCGCTTGCAGGAAGGCGCCGCGACGCTCGCATCGATACTCGGGATCGACCAGGAAATGACGACGACGCGTGGGGCGACGGTCGCACCCCCACTCGACGAGGAGGCGACGCTGCTGCCGGGACAGCCGGAAGGTGACGAGCATGCATGACGAAGCCGCGCTCCGATCGTTTGGAGCGCTCATCGTGCGCCTCCAGCGCCGAGAGAGTCTCACGCGCGAGGAAACGCGCGCCGCATACAGCCAGATCTGGCGAAATTCGCAGCCTGAGCTTCAACAAGGTGCGTTCATCGCCGCCCTCCAGGGCAAAGGTGAAACGCTGGACGAGATCCTCGGCGTGGCCGACAGCCATAACGACGACTGGTCGAAGAACGCGCCGGGCCGCATCTCGGCCCCTGAGCCGCATCTGGGCGTGGTCGGTGTCGGCATGGACACGCTCAAAACAGTGAATGTCTCGAGCGGCGCGGCCATCATCGCCGCCGCCTGCGGCCTCTACGTGCACAAGATCGCGGCGCCAGGGATGACGGGCGTCAGCGGCAGCGCCGAGACATTCGCAATGCTCGGCGTGGATCCCGACGTCGACCACGCCCTCTCCTGCAAGGCCACCGAGGCATGCCGGCTCGGATACACGTCGGTCGTCGGCCGTGCGGCGCAGGCCACTGGTCTCTTCCGCGTGCTCAGTCAGCTCCGGTGCGGCACCTCGGTGCACATCGCCGGGCCGATGGGATTTCACAGCGGGGAGCGGCACAAGATCATCGGCGTCCCGCGGCCGGAATTGATCCCGCTGGTGTCGGAAGGGATGAAGCAGCTCGGCTACCGCCGCGCCTTCGTACCGTGCGGCGGATCGAACGAATACCCCGATCGCTACATGGACGAGTTCAGCAACATCGGTCCCACACAGGTCGCCGAGCTCCACGAGGACGGTCGCGTGACTCGCTTCGAGCTGCGTCCCGAGGATGCGGGCATCGCGCCGGGACGATACGCCGACGTCGCGGCGGCGAGCACGCCGGAAGAGAACGTGCGCATCCTCGCGCGCACGCTCGCCGGGCAACAGCAGGGCGCGGTTCTGGATCTTCTGGCGCTCAACGCCGCGGCGTGCCTCAAGTTGATGGGCAAGGTCGATTCGTGGGCGGACGGTGTCGCCCGCGCACGCGAGGCCGTGATCGACGGCCGCGCGCTCGAGCAGCTTCGCAGCCTCATCAAAACGCAGAACCGGGATCCGATCGCGGGCCTGGCGCAGCTCGATTCGTTCATTGCGGCCTCCGGCGCGGCGAGCGTCCGGTGAATATCGAGTGGGCACGCGTGGCGGCCGGAAAGGTCGTCGTCGCGACGCCTCATGACGCATGGCTGCACCGATCGCGTGTGGACGGGCTGCCTGACGATTTCGGCCATTCGATGACGGCCCGGGGCCGTACCGGCACCACGCGGTGGCTGCTCGACGGCGCGATCGGCGCGGCGAGCGTCGGCTGGCGCGCATCATCGGCGGCGCAGCCCCTGACACCCATTCGTTGGGCCTGGCGGCTTGCCGGGTTCTATCGCACCACCGAGGCGACGAGCCGACTGCTGCCGGAGGCCGCCCGGCGATTCGGCGCCGCCGGACGCCGCGCACTCGAAGCATGGGCCCGCATGCGCACGCGCGAAGAGCGAGGGCATGACCGGCTGGCCCTGAGAGACATCGCTGGTCTTGGTTATGACCCGCCGCTGGTCGTCGAACGCTTTGCGCCGCCAGGCGCGTGCGCGCTTGTCGACTATTTCACCCGCGCGGTTCGTGACACCGACGATCCGATTGGATGTGTCGGCTACAGCTATGTGCTGGAGCGGCTTGCCGCGGAACGAGGTGCGGCCGACGTTGACGCGATCGAGACGATGCTGCCGCCGGGCGTTCGGGCGACCCGATGTCTGCGCGTCCACAGCGCGGCCGGCAGCGACGAGGCGCACATCGCCAGCACGATCGAAATGGTGGCACGCCTGTCGGCGCGCGAGCGCGAGGCCGTCGCCACAGCGTGTTACGAGACCGCCCGCCTGTTCTACTGTACGAACCACGTGAAGCTTCCCGACGACGATGAGCTGAATGAGCTCCTCGCCCCCCACTCTCCGAGGAGGACCGATGGCCAAAAAGGCAGCAACCAGGACCGCCACGCGCAGCCGTAAGCCCGCCGCCAAACGCGCCGCGGCGCGTACACCAGACAACATGAGCGTCTGGAAGGGCATCGTCACGAAGGCGTGGAAGGATCCCGCATTCAGGGACCGCCTGATCGACGATCCGAACGGTGTCCTGGCTGAGTACGGATTCAAACAGAAGAAGGGGACGTCCTACCGCGTCGTCGCCGACTCCAAAGACACGAAGCATCTGATCCTTCCCGAATCGGCCAAGAGCCTGCGTGTGAAGCCAGTCAGCGGCGGCAAACAACCGGATCCCGGCTTCTGACGAGCGAGCTTCGCGACTGCGTCGTCATTGGCGGCGGGCCGGCCGGCAGCACGTGCGCGGCGATTCTGCGGAAGTACGCGCCGCGCCTGAAAGTCACGGTGCTGGAGCAGGCTCGCTTTCCTCGCTACCACATCGGCGAATCGACGATACCGGCCGCCAATGGCGTGCTGCGCGACCTGGAGATCTTCGAGACGCTGGAGCGATCGACGTTCGTCAAGAAGATGGGGGTCGTATTCATCTGGGGACGCG
>QHWQ01000399.1 GCA_003222635.1 Acidobacteriota bacterium
CTACCCGCCTCACCTGCCCTACCCGCCCCACCCGCCTCGAAGTGCAGCAGCCGCGTCTGCGTGCCCGAGTCCGCGTCGATCTTCAGTGTGTTGTCGTCGGCCCACGTGATGTGCAGCCGGCCGGGCACGCGCATGAGCGTCGGCGCGCCATACGATCGGCACGCCTCGCCGGCCGCTTCATCCTTCGCCGGATCCCACGTGTTCGTGATGCGCCGCGCCTCCGCATTCACCGGCAGCATCTCGGTATCGCCCCTCGGCGGTACCATCATCCGCACGTGCCACTGCTCTGACACGACAGACACCCAGTAACCCGTCAGATCCTTGATGGCGCCCACGCGGCCCGGCTGCTGCGCGCCAGCGCCGCCGCCTCGCCCCTGCGCGAACAATGCCGCGGGAACGAACAGTGTGATCGCGAGTCCGGCTAAAGCCGGACGCCACCGGCGGATTAAAGCCGGACGCCACCGGTTCATTCGACCACTCCCTGCCATTCCCAGCCGTCCACCGGCCGCTTGATCGAGAAGATGCGGATGCGGTGCGCCTCGGCGTCGCGGCCCGGCTCCCCGGTCGCGATGATGCGATCGCCGAACTTCAGCGTCGTCCGCGTCACCGGATACTTGGCGGCCGAAAGCTGCGTGCTGGAGCCCCACTCCAGATTCCAGATCTCTGGCGTGCCGTCCTTCATCACCTCGATGCGCACGAACGAATGCGGGTTGCGCCAGACGAATTCCTTGACGACGCCCTCGACCTCGACGCGCTTGCCCGACTCGTACGCCGCGGTGAACGAGTGATGCGCGAACGCGCGCCCGGCGCCGCCGACCACGACGAGCGTGGCGATCAATATGAGTGCATTCCGTCTCATGTCTATTTGCCTCCGAGACTTCTGTATGCCGCTTCGATGAACATGTCCGTCGTCCACGCGCCGTCGGTGTGGCCGAAGCGCGGATCGTAATCGAGCGTCGGCTTCTCCGCCTTGATCTGCGCGAGGGTCCGGCCGCGCTTGATGCCGTCCTGGATGCGATCGCGGATGATGCCGACCATCTCGCGGTAATACGCGACGTCCGACTGCGCCTTCACGTCGATGTACGGAAAGCTCGTCATGTCGATGAGATCGCCGGCGCTGACAACGTCATCGAGGCGGAAGTGAACGAGGCTGTTGCCGTCGGTGTTCGCGGGGACGTGCATGATGAGCACGGGCTCGTCGTTGAAGTACAGCTTCTTCTGCGCGCTCGAATACGTGTCGTCCGGCCACGCATCCTCAGGGTGCTTCGACACCTGCCCGGTCGGCGCGGACATCCGCTCGAAGATGGAGACGAACGAGATGATCGATGCGCGGTCTTTCGTCAGCGCATCCGACACGCGCGGGTCCGTTGCAACCCTGAAGCGAATCGTGTTGCCCGCCAGCGCAATCTTCTCGTTGCCGCCGACGAACTGATCGCGCTCGGAGGTGTTGACGACGTAGCGGATGACGCCGCGCGGGGCAATCGTTTTGATCGCGGCGAGCACCTTCTCGACCGTCGCAGTACTGCCGGTATCCACGACCATCACGCCGTCGCTGCCCGACGAGATCGTGATGTTGCCGCCGGCGCCGGCGAGCATCGAGATGCGCCCGCGCACAGGCAGGATGTGCACCTGCCCGTCAGTCGCGCCCGCAATCGCCGGCTTCCACGCCCACGCGGGTCGCGCCGTCTGCGTCTCAACGCGCGCGGTCGCGAGCAGCGCAACCGCAGAGAGCGTCACGAAAATCGCGCGTCTCATTGACCTCGCTCCGCCACCGGCCGCTGCTTCGCGTTCTTCCTCGGGAACGGACCGAGCTTCTTGATGTACTCCGGATACATCGTCTCCGGACCGCCGAGCCGCGCCTCGTATGGCGTGCCGAACTGGTCGTCTTCCTTCGGATTCTGCGCCGGCAGCAGGCTCTTGCCCGGCAGGTAGTGCGGCACCGATCCGTGCTCGACAACGCTCTCCGTTGCTTCCTCACATGGATACGGCGGCAGCACGAGGTTCGGATCGAGCGCCCAGATCAATGACGTGCGGATGTAGGGCTCGGTCATGTAGACCGGGTCGTAGATGATGACCGTCGCACGCAGGTAGTTGTTGCCGATTCTCTTGTAGCGGATGCGCACCGTCGCATCGTCGCTGCGCATCGGCCCCCAGCGGCGGATGTAGTTCTCCTTGAGGTGCGTCACCGACTCGACGAGGACGTCGCCATCCCACTCGCCGGTGGCGAAGCCGCTCCACGTGTGCAGCGCGTAGTCGGGCGGACGCGGACGGCCATCCATCCAGATCGTCGTTTCCTGCTCGCGCATCGACAGTCGGCCGCGATACGCGACGACGGTCTGCGTCGGGTCGTCGATCTCCGGCGTGAGGCGCATCTGCGCGGCGCCGGCCTCGATCGAGAAGTCCCACGAGTGCGGCCGGCAGACGAACTCGGGCACGTCGAAGTTTTCGGGCGCCCAGCTTTGCGCGCGCAGGCGTCCCGCCGCGCTCATGGGCATGCCGGCGTAATCGCCGTCCATGCCGCTGCCGTCTTCGTTGCGGAAAAGCGGCCGCCACATGCCCGTGATGACGTCGGTCTGCGCCAGCGCCGGAAGCCCCGAGAGCGCGAGCAAAGTCACTAACAAGCCAATTCGTTTCATAACTACCAACCACCAACCACCAACTACCAACCGGACTCAGAATGTGTACTTCAGCGCCAGCTGAATGATCCGCGGATCGGCCGCTGACGTGATCAATCCGAAATTCGGGCTGTTCAGCGCCGACACCGGGTTGCCCAGGTTCACCCGGTTCAACACGTTGAACGCCTCGGCGCGGAACTGCACCGCGCGCTCGCCGCCGACGCGGAACGATCGCACGATGCCCAAATCCACGTTGAAGCGGCCCGGGCCAATCAGGCTGTTGTTCACCAGGTTGCCGAACGCGCCCGCCGCCGGCGCGCGGAACGCGGCCGCGTTCAGCCACCGGTATCCCTGCTTCACATACACGTCGTCCGAGATCTGGTCCGGCCGCTGATTCGCCTGGCCGTTCAGCGCGTTGTCGACGCCGGTCGTCGCCGAGAAGTGCGTCCCGCTGCGCGCGCTGACAATCGTCGACAGCTGCCAGTCGCTGGTGAACGCTCGCACGACGCCAGTCGATGCGCCCGGCACCTGATACACAGCCGACACATTGACGACGTGCTTCTGATCGGTCACGCCGCAGCTGCCGCGATCGAAGGCGGGATCGCCAGGCTTGGTCAGCTCGATGCCGGCGACCGACGGCTCGTAGTTCACGATGTCGGATTCGCAGGTGGAGATCGTCCAGTTGGCGGAGAGGAACAACCCGTTGGTGGCGCGATGCTGCGCGGAGAGCAGCAGGCCCTTGTAGTCCGAGGTGCCGATCGGCTCGACGCCGGTGATCGTGCCGTAGTATTGCCCCTGCGACGGGTTGAGCAGCGACAGCAGGCGGCGCTGATTGGTCGTCGCCGTGGTCGCGCCTGCACTAAAGACCGCGGGGTTCAACTGATCGCCGACCGGCAGCCGGTGCCCGCGGCTCTCGAGATAGTTCGCCGACACCATCCACGCCGCGCCGACCTGACGCTGCGCGCTGACGTTCCATTGATCGAAGTACGGCGGCTTCATGTCGAGCGGGAAGGTGACGAACCCGCCGTAGGGTGGGAAGGTCATGTTCGGGTTGGCGACGATCGGGAACGGGTTGCCGCCCGCCGTGTTGATCCACGGATCGTCGAACGTGCCGTTGTTGACGACCAGCTCGGTGCCGAATGGCGTGCCGCGATCGAAGCCGAGGAAGCTCCAGATGTGAGGCAAGTCGTAGAAGATGCCGTAGGCGCCGCGGATCGTCATGCGGCCGTCGCCCTTCGGATCCCAGACGCCCGACAACCGCGGCGCGAAGTCGTTCAGGCTCCGCCTGCTGACGCCGTGGCCCGGATAGTGCGGATCACCTTCGAAGATCACGCCGGCCGGCGCGTTCTTATAGAGGGTGCTGCGCACGCCCGACGTGAACTGGTCGACGCTGAAGTGGTTCGCGTGCTGCTGGTTGTTGACGTATGGCGAGTACGGATCCCACCGCAGTCCGACATTCAGCGTGACATTCGGCGAGACCTTCCATGCGTCCTGCGCGTAGACGCCGATGTACGGCATGTCGCCGCCCGGCCCGTAGACCTGTCCCTGCGTGAAGGTCGCAGGCCGCCCGAGAAGAAAGTCCGCGAGTCCG
>QHWQ01000123.1 GCA_003222635.1 Acidobacteriota bacterium
CCGGACCACGAGCTCTCGCTCGGCGAGGTCGGCAAGTGCGGCGTGAACGTCACGTCGCTCGCCGACATGGAGACGCTGTTCGACGGGATCGATCTCGCCGGCATCACGACGTCGATGACGATCAACTCGCCGGCGCCCATGCTGTTTGCGATGTACCTTGTCGTGGCGGAGAAGCAGGCCCTGCGACGTGGCTCAGGGCAAGGCGCGGGGTGGGATTGCCTGTCGGGCACGATTCAGAACGACATCCTGAAGGAGTTCATCGCGCAGAAGGAATACATCTACCCGCCGCGTCCTTCGATGCGGCTGATCACGGATGTGTTCGCGTTCTGCGCCGAGCAGGTGCCGCGCTGGAACACGATTTCGGTCAGCGGCTATCACATCAGGGAAGCGGGCGCGACCGCCGCGCAGGAGCTCGCGTTCACGCTGCGCGACGGCGTCGAATATGTGCAGTACGGTGTCGACGCGGGGCTCGACGTGGACGGGTTCGCGCCGCGCCTGTCGTTCTTCTTCAACTCGCACAGCGACTTCTTCGAGGAGATCGCGAAGTATCGCGCCGCGCGGCGCATCTGGGCGCACGTGATGCGCGATCGGTTCAAGGCGAAGGACCCCCGCTCGTGGCAGCTGCGCTTCCACACACAGACCGCGGGCGTGTCGCTGACGGCGCAGCAGCCCTACAACAACGTCGTCCGCACGGCGCTGCAGGCGCTGGCGGCGGTGCTCGGCGGCACGCAGTCGCTGCACACCAACTCGCTCGACGAGGCGCTGGCGCTGCCGACGGAGGAAGCCGCGACGCTGGCGCTGCGGACGCAGCAGATCATCGCCCACGAAACGGGCGTGACGAACATCGTCGACCCGCTCGGCGGCTCGTATTTCATCGAGAAGCTGACCTCGGATCTCGAGGAGGAGACGCTCGCCTACTTCGACACCATCGATCGCATGGGCGGCATGGTCGCGGCGATCGAGAAGGGCTACCCGCAGCGCGAGCTTGCCGAGAGCGCCTACAAGTTCCAGCAGGCGGTGGAGCAGCGCGACAAAGTCATCGTCGGCGTCAACGAGTTCGTGTCGGAGGACGAGGAACCGATCGGCATCCTCTACATCGACGAATCAGCCGCGGAACGGCAGCTTGGCAAGCTCAATCAGCTGCGGAAGACGCGCGACAACGCGCGCGTTCGGGCCACGCTGGACGCCCTGAAGGATGGGGCGCGCGGTTCGGCCAACACGATGCCGCTGCTCATTGACGCCGTGCGGGCCTATGCAACCGTGGGCGAAATGTGCGACGCGCTGCGGGACGTCTGGGGAGAATACGAAGAAACGCCGATAATTTGAGGTATCAGGTTTCAGCGTGCAGAAAATCCGCGTAGTCATTGCCAAACCGGGCCTTGATGGGCACGACCGCGGCGCCAAGGTGATCGCCCGGGCGCTGCGCGACGCCGGCATGGAGGTCATTTACACCGGCCTCCGGCAGACCCCGGAACAGATCGTCGCCGCCGCGCTGCAGGAGGACGCCGACGCCATCGGCCTGTCGATCCTCTCCGGCGCGCACATGCACATCTGCCCGCGCGTGATGGAGCTGCTCCGCGAAAAGGGCCTCACCGATGTGCTCGTGGTCGTCGGCGGCATCATCCCCGACGTGGACATTCCGAAGCTGAACGAGATCGGGATCAAGGGCATCTTCCTGCCCGGCACGCCGATGCAGGACATCGTCGATTTCATCACCCGCAACGCGCGGTCGCGGGTCGAAGCGTAGCGCGCCGATGTCGAAAAAGCTCCTTCTCGCCGACGACAGCGTCACCATCCAGCGCGTCATCGAGCTCACCTTCGCGGGTGAAGACGTGCAGGTGTTGACCGCCGGCGATGGTGAGGAAGCGATCGCGCGCATCCCGGTCGACAGGCCCGACATCATCCTCGCCGACATCGGGATGCCGAAGCGCAGCGGCTACGAGGTGTCGGCATTCGTCAAGGGCAATCCGGAGTTCGAGAAGATTCCGGTGCTGCTGCTCGCCGGCGCGTTCGAGCCGGTCGATGAGGCCAAGGCGAAGGAAGTGAAGTGCGACGGCGTGCTCGTCAAGCCGTTCGAGCCGCAGCACGTCATCGCGCGCGTGCGCGAACTGATCGGCGGCGCCAAGGGGACGCCGCTGCAGGCGGTGCCGGACATTGGGCGGCCGGCGGCGGTGCTCGCGCCGCCGCGTCCGGTGCAGCTGCCGAAGCGGGAAGAGCGTCCGGCGATTCCCGAGGACCTGATGGACATCGTTGAAGAGGATCTGCTGCCGCGCGAAGATCTGCTGCCGCGCGAAGATCTGATGCGGCACGAAGACATGCTGCCGCCGGTCGAGGACGTCGAGACCGCGTCGCAGGGGATGGTCCTCGACGATTCGCTCGACGACTACTTCGACAAGCTCGACGAGGCGTTCGCCACGATCAATACGCCCGCGCGGCCATCCGCGCCTTCGCCACCGGTCATCGAAGCGCGGCCCGCGCGCGCGGATCGCCCTGTCCTCGAGCGCGATCTCGAATCGTTCGCGCCGCCGATGACGCCCGATCCCTTCGCGGGCATTGACGCGATTGAAACGGAGGAGCCGGCGACGGTTCCGACGCTCGACGACCTGCTGGCGGGGATGCCGCCATCCGCCGAGCCCGCGCACGTCATCGAATTCCCGACGCCGCCACCGCCCGCCGCGGTGCTGCCGCCGATTGTCATTGCTCCACCTTCGATTGAACCGCCCGAAGTGACCCCGACGCTGACGCCGGCGCCACCGCCACCACCGCCGCCACCTCCGCCGACGCAGCCGATCGCGACCGAGCCCGCATCAGGCCGCAGCGTCATCGCGGATGCCTTCAGCGCGTTGCTGGCTGCCGAACAGGGCGACACCGCCGCGGCCCCGCCGCGCCTGGCCGGCAACGGTTCATCGCCGGCTGTCGTGACCGACGCGATGATTGACGACGTGGCCAAGCGCGTGATCGAGAAGCTGGCGCTCGGCAGCTCCGACCAGATGCAGGGCATCGTCAAGCAGATCGTTTCCGACGTGGCCGAACGGCTCGTCCGCGAGGAAATCGATAGAATCCGTAGGAATGCCCCACGGAGCTGAGGACCCCCAACCGATAACGCTGCCAGACAAGCCCGCCCTGGAAGGCCTCGAGGCGAAATGGAACGCCCGATGGCAGGATGCGGGCACGTACCGTTTCGATCGCAATCATTCGCGCGGCGAGATCTATTCGATCGACACGCCGCCACCGACCGTGAGCGGATCGCTGCACGTCGGACACGTGTTCTCGTACACGCACACCGATTTCATCGCGCGGTTTCAGCGCATGCGCGGCAAAGAAGTGTTCTATCCGATGGGGTGGGACGACAACGGCCTGCCGACCGAGCGCCGCGTGCAGAACTACTACGGCGTGCGGTGCGATCCCTCGCTGCCGTACGACGCGTCGTTTCAGCCGCCGGAGAAGCCGGCGAAGCCTGCGATTGCCGTCTCGCGTCCGAACTTCATCGAGCTCTGCAACCGGCTGACGTCCGAGGACGAGAAAGCGTTCGAGCAACTCTGGCGCTACCTCGGGCTGTCGGTTGACTGGTCGATGACCTACGCGACGATCGATAAACGGTCGCAGCGCGTGTCGCAGGCGGGCTTCCTGCGCCTGTTGAAGCGTGGCATCGCATATCAGCTCGAAGCGCCGACGTTGTGGGATATCGACTTCCGCACGGCGGTTGCGCAGGCGGAGCTCGAGGATCGCGATCAGCCCGGCGCCTATCACCGTATTTCGTTCACGCGCGCTGGCGGCGGCACGGTTGAGATCGAGACGACGAGGCCGGAGCTGATTCCCGCGTGCGTCGCGCTCGTCGCGCATCCCGAGGATGAGCGGTACAAGCCGCTCTTCGGCAAGAAGGTGATCACCCCGCTCTTCGGCGTCGAAGTGCCGGTCAAACCGCATCCACTTGCCGATCCTGAAAAGGGAAGCGGCATCGCGATGATCTGCACGTTTGGCGACATCACGGACGTCACCTGGTGGCGCGAGCTGTCGCTGCCGGTGCGCGCCGTCATTCAGCCGAACGGCGCGTTCCGTCCAGTCACGTGGGGTTCGCCCGGTTGGGAGTCGCGAGATTCCGCGCGCGCGCAGCAGGCCTACGACCAGCTCGCGAACCTGCAGCCGGCCAAGGCGCGCGCGGTCATCGTGGAGCAGCTGCGTCAGTCCGGCGAGCTCATCGGCGAGCCGCGGCCCATCACGCATCCGGTGAAGTTCTACGAGAAGGGCGACCGGCCGCTCGAGATCATCACGAGCCGCCAATGGTTCATCAAAACCGTCGAGTTCCGTGATGCGCTGCTCGCGCGCGGGCGCGAGCTGCACTGGCATCCGGACTACATGCGTCACCGCTACGAGAACTGGGTGAACGGGCTCGTCGGCGACTGGTGCGTCAGCCGGCAGCGGTTCTTCGGCGTGCCGTTTCCGGTCTGGTATCCGATCGACGCCAGTGGCAGCGTGGATTACGCGCATCCGATGCCGGCGGACGAGTCGCGCCTGCCGGTCGATCCGTCGACCGATGTGCCCGATGGCTACACGGCCGGGCAGCGCGGCAAGCCAAACGGATTCGCCGGCGATCCCGACATCATGGATACGTGGGCGACCTCGTCGCTGACGCCGCAGATCGGCAGCGGATGGCTCGACGATGCGGATCTGTTCGCGCGCGTGTTCCCGATGGATCTGCGTCCGCAGGGGCACGACATCATCCGCACGTGGCTGTTCACGACCGTGTTGCGCTCGCATCTCGAGCACCATTCGCTGCCGTGGTCGCACGCGGCGGTGTCCGGCTTCATCACGGACCCCGATCGCAAGAAGATGTCGAAGTCGAAGGGCAACGTCGTGACGCCGATGTCGCTGTTGCAGGAGCACGGCTCCGACGGCGTGCGCTACTGGGCGGCGGGTGCCCGTCCCGGCGGGGACGCGATTTTCGAGCCGAGCCAGATGAAAGTCGGACGACGGCTCGCGATCAAGATTCTGAATGCCGCGCGCTTCGCGCTGATGCAGGCGGAGCCGCGGGGCCCGATGACCGAGCCGCTCGATCGCGGGATGCTCACGGCACTGTCGGCGCTCGTGCAGGCGTGCACGAAGGACTTCGAGGACTACGAGTACACAGGCGCGCTGCAGAAGACCGAAAAGTTCTTCTGGGAGTTCTGCGACGACTACCTCGAGCTGGTGAAGGCGCGGCGCTATGGCGATTTCGGCGGCGACGGCGCCGCGTCCGCCAACAGCGCGATGCTCGTCGCGCTCTCGACGCTGCTGCGCTTGTTCGCGCCGTTCCTGCCATTTGTCACCGAAGAAGTGTGGTCGTGGTGGCAGCGTGGGTCCGTGCACACGGCGACGTGGCCGACGACCGAAGAGGTCGTGGCGTCGATTGGCGGTGCGGACACGAACGCGCTCGCCGTGCGCGAGGCGACGCAGGGGGCGCTCGCGGAAGTGCGCCGCATCAAGTCGCTGTTGAAGAAGTCGACCAAGGCGGTGATCAACAGGGCCGTGCTGCCCGCGGCGTTCGCGGGGCTTGGCCCCGCCACGCGTGATTTCCAGGCGGCCACGCATATCCGCGATCTGCAATTTGGCGAGGTCGCGGAGCCGCAGCTCGATTTCGCGGAGGAGCCGGCGGCGTGAGATTGTCCGAAGGCCCGGTCTCGTGAAGACGGTTCCGTTCGAACCTCTCGACCCCGGCATGTACCGCGAGCTGGTGCGCCGCGCGCTCGCCGAGGACTTCGGCTGGGGCGACGTCACGACGGAAGCGATCATCGACCGTGATCAGAAGGCGCGGGGCGTCATCCTCGCCAAGACCACCTGCGTCATGGCCGGCATCGACATCGCCGCCGAAGCGTTCAGGCAGCTCGATCCCGCCGCGCAGATCACGATTCACTGCCACGACGGCCGGCGCTGCGAGCGCGCCACCGAGGTGCTCGAGGTACGCGGTCAAGCCAGCGCGCTGCTGACCGCCGAGCGCACCGCGCTCAACTTCGTGCAGCGCCTCTGCGGCATCGCGACGCTGACGCGCCAGTTCGTCGATCTCGCCGACGGCCGCATCACCATCCTCGACACCCGCAAGACGACGCCCATCCTGCGCGCGCTGGAGAAATACGCGGTACGTGCGGGAGGCGGCGTGAACCATCGCAGCGGCCTCGACGACGGCATTCTCATCAAGGACAATCACGTCCGCCTGGTCGGCAACGTGGGGGACGCGGTGAAGACGATGCGGAAGGCGAATCGCGAGATGCCGACCGAAGTCGAGGCGCAGAATCTCGCGCAGGTGGACGAGGCGCTCGAGGCGGGCGCCGACATCGTTCTGCTCGATAATCTCTCGACCGAGGAGATCATCGAGGCCGTGAAGCGGTGCCGCGGCCGGGCAAAGACGGAAATCTCCGGCGGTGTGACGCTGCAGCGGATGCGCGAGCTCGCCGCCACCGGCGCGGATTTCGTCTCGGTCGGCGCGCTGACGCACTCGGCCCCCGCGGTGGACCTGAGTTTCGACATTGAACCTGCCTGACGACATCGTCGAAGCGCTCGCGCGCGCGGGCGCGAGGCTCGGACCTTTTCAGCATCTCTGCTGGCACGAAGACGTCGGCTCGACCAACGACATCGCCATGAACGCCGCGATGCACGGCGCGCCGGAGGGGCTTGTCGTGGCCGCCAACGCCCAACGTCTGGGACGCGGCAGGCTCGGGCGGAGCTGGGCATCGCCGCCGGGCGGCGGCCTGTACGTGTCGGTCGTTTTGCATCCGCGTCGCGAAGCGCTGTCGCTCGTCCCGATTGCGGCGGGCGTCGCGATTGCCGAAGGGATTGAGGCAGCAACCGGCCTCTGCGCGGGCGTGAAGTGGCCCAACGACGTGTACGTCGGGACGCGGAAGCTCGCGGGCATTCTCGCGGAAGCAGGTTCGTCGGCGGCTGGTGAGCACGTAATCCTCGGCTTCGGCATCAACCTCCAGCCCGCGGCACTGCCGCCCGAGGTCGCCTCGCGAGCGACGTCAATCGAGGCAGAGCTCGGTCGGCCCGTCGACCGTGGGCTCGTGCTCGCCGAGTGCCTGGCTGCGCTTGCCACCCGCTATCAGACGCTGCAGCGCGGTGCTGGCGACGAGGTGATTGGCGCGTGGCGTCTGCGCGCGGCGCCGCATCTCGGGCGGCACGTCGAGTGGGACGGCGACGGCGGCGCGCAGCACGGCATCGCGCACGACATCGACGCGCGCGGCGCGCTGCTCGTGCGGGTGAACGATCAAATCGTTCGTGTAATCTCTGGTGAAGTCCGTTGGTTGACGTGACCGAAGAGGATGCAGGCGAATACTGCCGTCAGGTGGAACAGTACCTGTGTCGGAGGAATGAAGGCCATCTCATTCGTATTTCCGGTCCCCGGTTCGATCTCGTTCAGGGCTGGTTCAGTCGGGGCATTCCGCTGAAGATCGCGATGCAGGGCATCGATCGCGGCGTCGAGCGGCGTCGTGCGAAGGACACGCGCCGGCGATCCGTGCCGATCGAATTCTGCGAAGACGATGTGCTGGACGTGTTCGAGGAATGGAAACGATCCGTCGGAGTATCTGAGGCGGGTAGGGCGGGTGGGGCAGGTGAGGCGGGCAGGGAGAGCTTGCCTGGACATCTCGAGCGCGTCATCGCGCGGCTGACGGCGCTTCGTGGCGGCGCGGATCGATCGCTGGATCCGATGCTCGACGACGTCGTCCGGGAGCTCGACACGGCGCGCGCGAAGGCGAAGACGATTCGCGGCGATGGGCGCGAGGCGCTGATCGAGCGGCTGCGTCAGCTCGACGCTGCGCTCGTCGGCGCGCTGCGGCAGCACGCGAATGAACAGACCGTCAGACAGCTCGCGGCCGACGCTGATGAGGAGCTGAAGCCGTTCCGCGCACGGATGCCGGCGGAGACGTATCAGCAGTCGCATCGCGCGTGCATCGATCGACTGCTGCGCGAGCGCGCGGGCCTGCCGACGATCGCGTACGAGTAGTCACAAAGACGATCGCCACAAGGAACGCAAAGTGTTTCTTGTTTGTGTTCTTGGTGAGCGAGCCTCGGTGCTCTGAAAAATGATTCTTGGTGTGCGTAGTGGCGAATCGTCTTCGTGGCTGACTCGTTAACGTTGGACGTCGAAAAGCCAACCGCCGGCGGGCGCATGCTCGCGCGGCACAACGGGCAGGTTGTGCTCGTCTGGGGCGCGATTCCCGGCGAGCGCGTGCGTGCGCGCGTCGAACGCACGGGCAAGGGCGTCCTCTTCGCCGAGACGACGGAGGTCGTCTCGCCATCGCCCGATCGCCGCGGTGCGGCCGCGGACTGGCGCTGCGGCGGGAACGTTCTCGCGCATGTCGGCTACGACCGTCAGCGCGAGCTGAAGTCCGAGATCATCCGCGACGCGTTCGCCCGCATCGGCCGCATGCCGCTCGAGACGGCGCCCGCGGTTATGCCCTCGCCTGAGCAGGGCTACCGGATGCGCGCGCGGCTGCACGTGCGCGGCGGGCGCATCGGCTTCGTTCGCGAGGGGAGCCACGACGTATGCGCAGTTGCGCCGACCGGTCAGATGCTGCCGGCGACGGCCGCCTGGATCGAAGCCGCCGAGGCACGTGTGCGCACCGATAAGCTGACGGGGCTTGCATCGATCGAGATCGCCGAGAACATCCCGGCAAACGAGCGTGCCTGTCACCTCGAGCTCGAGCCTGGCACAGATCCCGCGCCGTTTGCAGGTTTAGCAACCGACGCCATCACCGGCCTGTCGGCACAAGTTCTGGACCGGCACGGAATCGAGCACCTCTTTGGAGTCGGAGTCGTGTACGACTCGTTGACGTACTCCGACTCGGGTGATGGGGTGTTGAACCTACGCCGCGATGCGAGGTCTTTCTTCCAGGGCAACCGCTTTCTACTCGAGACGCTCGTTCGGCGCGTGACAGCGCTCGTCCCCGACGGTCCCGTTGTCGATCTGTATGCGGGAGTGGGACTCTTCGGTTTGTCGGTCGCGGCGACGCGCGCCGCGCAGGTGACGCTGGTCGAAGGCGACCCGATCAGCGGCCACGACCTCGAGGAGAACGCCCGGCCGTACGCCGATAGCGCTCGCGTGATCCACACGAGCGTCGAAGATTTCCTTCGCCACGACCAGCCGGCCGCCGGCGAGACCTTCATCGTCGATCCGCCGCGCACGGGGATGTCGCGGGATGCCGTTCGTGCGATTGTGGGGTTGAAACCGACGCGGATTGTCTATGTGTCGTGCGACGTCGCCACGCTGGCGCGCGACGCGCGTGTGCTGGTCGATGCGGAGTACTCGTTGAGCGACATCAGCGCGATCGATCTCTTTCCGAACACCGCGCACGTGGAGACCATCTGCGTGTTCGAATCGGGAAATCGATGATCGATGATTTGAGTACCGATTGGAGCATAGGGAATTGGCTCGTCGTGTCATTCTGTGAGCATCGTTTCATCGATCGGATCATCGAGTCATCGACGCTTCCGCTTCTTCGCCGTGCGATGGGATGCCCCGAAAATTCTGGCCAGCTGTTCGGCTTCGGCGAGCAGCCCCGGTAAGTCGACGGTCGCGCTCTGGCTTTGCGTTGAGCAATCGCTTCAACCAGAACGCTGATTCGTCGGCTTCCTCAGATACGATTCCGAGCTTCGCGATGAATTCGTCATGCGAACGCGCGCGGCGCGCAGCGCGATAGTTCGCCGCCGTGGACGTGGAGCAGTCTTGATACTGTCCCGCAATGCGCTGAGCGATGCGATTGTCGGGGAGTCCCTGGACGAATCGAATTGAGAGACCAGCGAAGGCGTCAGTGCGGACCCCGGCGCGCACTCCAGAT
>QHWQ01000124.1 GCA_003222635.1 Acidobacteriota bacterium
CAGAAGTTTGATTCGCGCATGAATTGTCCGAGCTGTGGCAAAGACTTGCGCATCTCCTTGATTTACCTGCGCCTCTTGGGTTGCACCAGCGTCGGCCTCGGTGCCTTGATGGCGTCGTGGCTCACAACGGATGCTTTCTGGATGCTGATGCTGTTCCCGTTCACCATCCTCTTTGCGCTCGCAGTTACTCCGATGATTGCGCAGCACCTATGGGCTTCTCGCCTGCACGTTCATTCGCGAGAAGACGTAACGCAGTTGCACATACAACGACTTGGCGAATAGAACCTGAAGGTCTTGAAGGTCGGAAAATCTTCGTGTCCTTCGTGCCTTCGCGATCTTCGTGGTTAAGGCCGCTTGGGATTTGGGTTTTGGGATTTACTCGTTGCCTTCCGAGTAATGCTGCAGCAGGAAGTGCTGCGCGTTGAACGGACCGCCCGTCGCATGCGGCTTCGAATAGCCGCCCGCTGAATCGAGGACGAACGCACGCTCCGTGTCCTGCAGGTAGGCGTGCAGGACGACGTCGCGCAGGTGCTCGACGATCTCGGCGTCCTTGATCGGCGTGAGCGTCTCCACGCGGCGATCGAGGTTGCGCTCCATCAGGTCGGCGCTGCCGATGTACATCTCCTCGTGCCCGCCGTTGTGGAACCAGAAGATGCGCGAGTGCTCGAGGAAGCGGCCCACGATCGAGCGCACGGTGATGTTGTCGCTGACGCCGGGAATGCCCGGACGCAGGCTGCAGATGCCGCGGACGATCATGTCGGTCTGCACGCCCGCCTGCGACGCCCGGTAGAGCACGCGAATCATCTGATCGTCGGTGACGGCGTTCACCTTGAGGATCATCCGCGCGGGACGTCCGGCCTTCGCATGCTCGGCCTCGCGGTTGATCAGCTCGCACAACCGCGTGCGCAGCTGCACCGGCGCGACGAGCATCGACCGGTATTCCTTCCGATTCGAATATCCCGTCAGGTAGTTGAAGACGTCCGACACGTCGCTGACGATGTCGGGATCGGCGGTGAAGTAGCCGAGATCGGTGTAGACCTTCGCCGTGTCCGGGTTGTAGTTGCCGGTCGCCGTGTGGACATAGCGCTGGATGCCGTCCGCCTCCTGGCGCACGACCATGCACTGCTTCGCGTGCGTCTTCAGATCCGCGAATCCGTAGACGACGTGGATACCGTGCGACTCCAGCCGCTTGGCCCAGATGATGTTGTTCCGCTCGTCGAAGCGCGCCTTCAGCTCGACGAGCACCGCCACCTGCTTGCCGGCTTCGGCCGCCTGAATCAACAGGTTGATCAGCGGCGAGTTCGCCCCGATCCGGTAGAGCGTCATCTTGATGGCGATGACGTGCGGATCCTTCACCGCGGCGCGCAGGAACGCTTCCACCGATCCGAACGACTCATACGGATGGTGGACGAGCACGTCCTGATACCGGAGCTGGTCGAAGAGCACTTCCGGGTCTTCGTCCGGCCGCCACAGGCTCTTCGGCGAGAACGGCGGATATTTCAGCTCGGGGCGGTGCAGCGTCGTCAGCTGCATCCAGTCGCCGAAGCCGAGACGATAGGCCGGCCGCATGATGACGTCGTCGCCGACCTCGAAGTTCTCCGCCAGGATGTTCAGCACGCGCGCCGGCATCGCGGCATCCACCTGCAGCAGCGAGATGGCGCCGTTCCTCAGCTGCTTGAGGCTGCGGTCGACCGTTTCGAGCAGGTCGTCGGCTTCGTCCTGTTCGATCTCGAGGTCCGCGTCCCGGATGATGCGGAACAGATGCGCGCCCTTCACCTGCGTTCCCGGGAAGAGCTCCTGCATGTTCGCCTGGATGACGTCCTCGAGGAACACGAATGTCTGCCCGTCGCGATCGGCGATGTTCTCCGGAAGCTGCACGAAGCGCGGCAGCACATCGGGCACCTTGACGCGCGCGAACTTCGTCCGGTTGCCGTGGCGCACGACGACGGCGAAGTTCTTGCTCAGATTCGAGATCAGCGGGAATGGATGCCCCGGGTCGAACGCCAGCGGCGTCAACACCGGAGAGATCTCGCGCGTGAAGTAGGCGGCGAGGTACTCGCGCATCGGCGGCGTCCACGCGTCGGGTTCGACGATGGTAATCTTCTCCGCCGCAAGCAGCCGGCGCAGCTCGTCCCAGCATGCGGCCTGGTCGTCGATCTGCTTGCGCGCGCGCGAGCGCATCGCGTAGAGCTGCTGCTCGGTGTTGTAGCCGTCCGGCGCGACGTCCTCAATGCCCTCGCGGAGCTTCTTCAGCGTCGTCGCCACGCGAATCATGAGGAACTCGTCGAGGTTCGTGCCGACGATCGACAGGAACTTCACGCGCTCGAGCAGCGGATGCGAGGAATCGAAGGCCTGCGCGAGCACGCGCTGGTTGAATTCCAGCCAGCTGAGCTCGCGATTGATGTAGAGTCCCGGGTTCTTCAGGTCGTTCGGGTCAATCGCCGCGTCGTGCGTCCGCGGCGGGATGACGCGCAACACGGGCTTGGCGCGCGTCGTGCCGCGCGATCGCCGTTCCGACCGTTGCCGCCGTTCGGTGACTGCCGCGTCCGCAGGGGAATCCATATCGACCCGGTGGGCCCCGGAAATAGGGTCGCGAATCATACCAGACTGATGTGACGTGGCTGAGCTTCGCAACCTTGCATTAATTACATGAAAACTCTGCAGGACGGATGCCACCCCGCATCCTGCCGTAACATTCGAAAAGATGCAGAAGATCGCCCCCGCACGGCTCAAACTCGACGCCCGGTTGGACCACGGTCATCCAAAGGTCGACTCATCGGAACCGCCGTCGCCCAGCAGTCACGTCATCCGCGGCAAGGCGCTCATCTTCTGGGATCCGAAACTTCCGGGAACCAGATTCGGCAGGAAGCTCGACGCGATCGACACCGACCAGATCACGCCCGCCGCTGATTGCGTGTCCGAGAGCCTCGACACGCTCGACGAGCGTTGGAAGGCCGGCTCGTTCCGGTATCTGATGCCCGACTTCCGCGAGCGCGTCCATCGGGGCGAGACGTTCATCATCGCCGGCGATCGCTTCGCCATCGGCTCGTCGCGCGAAATGAGTCCCGCCGGACTCAAAGGCGTCGCCGAAGAAGCCGGCCTCGAGATGGTCATCGTCTGCGGCAACAACATGGGCGACATCTTTCGGCGCAACGCGCTCAACCTGGGGCTGCAGGTGGCGCAAAGCCCGGAGGCGGTGGCGGACGCGCGCGACGGCGACGAGTTCACCTTCGACCCGGTGACGCGGCGGCTCACCAACGTGACGCAGGGCAAGTCGTACGATCCGGTTCCACTGACGCCGAAGGAAGACGAGATCCGCCGCACGGGCGGGATCTTCGCGATCGGCCGGCGGGAATTCCGCGCGTCGGTCGAGCGGCGGCCCGAGGTGGAATTCCCTCCCGCGGAACTGGCGCGCCGCATGACGACGACGGAGCAAATCGTGTGGGCGCACCGCGTGGACAAAAGCCGGCGCGAGCTGCGGCCGGGCGATACGCTGCAGGTCTACGCGGATCTGCTTCCCGCGTCGGACGGCACCGCGCCGTTTGCCATTCACACCTTCAATCAGATCACCGGCGGCAACACGATCTATCCGCGGCAGGCGGCGATCGCCAACGATCACTTCGTCTTCACGGGCCGCGAAGACGACGAGAAGCAGACGAGCATCGGCCGCGCGTTCGCCAAAGAGCAGGGGCTCGAGAAGCCTTACTACGCGACGCCCGGCGACGGCATCTTTCATTTCTATTTCCCCGAGCAGGGGCTCGTCGCCCCCGGCCAGTTCATTCCGGGCGCCGACTCGCACAGCCGCGCCTACGGCGCGTACGGCGCGGTCGGCATCGGCGTCGGCTCGACGACGCTCGGGTTCGGGTGGGCGACGGGCTACGTCTACTTCACGCTCGCGAAGGCGAGGCGTGTCCTCTTCAACGGCGCGCTGCAGCCGTGGGTGAGCGGCAAGGACATCGTCCTCGAGCTGCTGCGGCGATGGGGCGTGCAGCAGTCGCAGGGGATGAGCGTCGAATTCGTCGATGCGAACCTGCAGCTGCCGATCGCGTATCGCAACACCATCGCGAACATGATGGCCGAGGCCGAGGCGCTCAACGGCATCTTCGCGGCCGACGACATCACCTACGCGTGGTACGAGCGGAAGGGCGTTCGCGACCTGCCGTATCCGCGCATCGCGCCCGGCGCCGACGCGCGATACGAGATCGACGAAACGCTGTCGCTCGCGGATGTGCAGCCGATGATCGCCAAGCCCTTCAGTCCCGGGAATGCGTATCCGGCGGGCGAGGTCGCACGCGAGCGGATTCAGTTCGACAAGGCGCTGATCGGCTCCTGCACCAACGGCAGCTACGACGATCTGCTGCAGGCGGCGCTCGTCATCTACCACGCGCGCGCGAAGGGCGTGACGAAAGCGGCGCGCGCGTTCGTCGTCTTTCCGGGATCGGGCGGCGTCAGCAAGCAGATCGAGCGGCCCGATGCGCGGCTTGGCGGCGAATCGATCGCGGAAGTGTTTCGATCCGTCGGCGGCGGGATCCGGGCATCGTGGTGCGGGCCCTGCTTCGGCCAGGGCCCCGACGCGCTGACGAAGGGCGAACGCGCGATTACGTCTTTCAACCGGAACTGGCAGAACCGCATGGGTCTCGGCGGGGAAGGCTATCTCGCCAGCCCTGCCGTCGTCGCGGCGTCGGCTCTTGCAGGGTACATGGCACCCCCCTCGGAATTGGGGCTGACATGGGATCCCGAGCTCTATGGCATCTAGTAAGATCGCGCCGTGAGGCCGCTCGTCGCTCTGACTGCGTTGCTGCTTGCTGCGACGGTCGCCACTGCGCAGCAGGGCCAGGATAGGCAGCAGGGCCAGGAGCGGCAGCAGGGACAGGATCAACAGCAGCAGCCGACATTCCGCACGGGCGTCGATGTCATCACGGTTGATGTCGGCGCCATCGACAGCCGCGGCCAGCCGGTCACCGATCTCCACGCGCCTGAATTCACGGTCAAGATCGACGGGCAACCGCGCCGCGTCGTCACCGCGGATCTGGTCAAGTACGATTACACGCCGGACAGCGGCATCACGCGCCGGCCCGAGCCGAAGCAGCAGCAGTTCGAGACGCTCTTCACGACGAACATCACGCAGGCCGAGGGGCGGATGATCATGATCGCCGTCGATCAGATGAACATCCGGCCGGGCGCCGCGCGGCCGATCCTCGAATCCGCGGGCCGCTTCCTCGACAGGCTGAATCCCGCCGATCGCGTCGCGTTCATCTCGTATCCGGACCCCGGCGTCGTCGTCGACTTCACCAACGACAAGCAGCGTCTGCGCCTGGCGATGCAGAAGGTCATCGGCACGCAGTCGCGCTTCCAGGGCCGCCGCAACATCGGGCTGGTCGAGGCGATCGACATCGCGCAGAAGGGCGACGACCGGCGGATGCAGGAGGTCACCAACCGCGAATGCCGCGGGCTGCTCGACATGGCGCTCGAGCAGTGCATGCGCGACATCGTCGACGAATCCAACTCGATTCTCTGGACGACGAGGCGCGACACGGAGGCGTCGCTGCGGGGGCTGCGCGAGTGGCTGCAGCATCTCAGCGAGACCGAGGGACAGAAGACGCTCATCCTGCTCTCCGAAGGGCTTGTCACCGATTCGCCGTCGGATCTCGAAGATGTCGTGCGCGCGGCGATGCGCGGGCGTGTCGCGGTCAACGTCCTGCTGATGGACGTGCCGCGCTCCGATGCGACGCAGGGACCGCTGCCGCCGACCTTCACCGAGGATCGCGAGCTGGAGATTCGCGGCCTGAACGACCTCGCGTCGCTGTCGCGCGGCTCGATCTTCCAGGTTGTCGGCACCGCGGATCGCGCGTTCGAGCGGCTCGCGTCCGAAATCTCCGCGTATTACCTGCTCAGCGTCGAGCAGGCGCCGTCCGACAACGATGGCCGCAATCACCGCATCGACGTGTCGGTGCAGCGGCGCGGTGTGACGCTCCGCTCGCGACAGGCATTCGTCCTCGATCCGACCGGTGGGCGCAAGACGGCTGAAGAATCACTGATCGAATCGCTGCGATCGCCGCTCGCCGTCGCCGGCGTGCCGCTGCGGCTCACCTCGTTCATCTATCAGGATCCGAAGGCCAGCGGCAAAGTACGCATCGTGCTCGCGGCGGATGTCGGGCAGGCCGGCACGGCGCCGGGCCAGTACACGATGGGCTTCATCGTCGTCGACGACCTGGGGAAGGTCGTCGCGTCGCGCAGCGAGAAGTTGAAGCTCGAGCCGCTCGAGGGACGGAAGAACGCGTCGCTCTCGTATCTCGACGCGGTCAGCGTCGATCCGGGTGTCTATGACGTGCGCCTGGCCGCGGTCGATGCCGACGGACGCCACGGCAGCGTCGTCCGCGAAGTCAACGCGTGGAAGATGGCCGGCGAAGAATTCACCTACGCCGATCTCGTCGTCAACCACGCGGCGACGGCGAGCGCCGGGCTGCGGCCCGACGTGGAGCCGCATGTCGATGCCGACGGCGTGGCGGCGTACATGGAGCTGTACGCGGCATCCGAAGACACTTTCAAGGACGTGAAGGTCAACTTCGAGATTGCGGACGATGACAGCGCTCCCGCGCTGCTGACGATGCCGGTGGAGCTCAGGACGGGCGCGCAGCCGACGTGGCGCAACGCGCTCGGGTTCATCGGCGCGGAGCCGCTGCCCGCGGGGCGCTACGTCGCGCGCGCGCGGATCCTGAAGGGCGACAAGCTCGCAGCGGTGCTCGTGCGGCCGTTCATTCTCGAGCCGGCGCCCGCGTCGAAGGGCGGACCGATCGTCATTCCCGCGGCGTTCGCGCGCGTCGCCACGTTCAATCGCAACGCGGTACTGGAGCCCGCGCTCGTCAACGGCTGGCTGGATTCAATCGCGACGCGATCGCCGTCGCTGAAGAGCGCGATGACCGAAGCGCGCGCGGGACGCTACTCGCCGGCGGCGCTCGAGGCGCTGTCGGCCGGTGATCAGCAGATCGCGGCGTTCCTCAAGGGCCTCGACCTCTACGCGAAGGGCGACATCAATCAGGCGTCGATCCAGTTGAACATCGCCGCAGGGCCGCGGAAGGAGTTCTATCCCGCCGCGCTGCTGCTCGGCGCCTGCTTTGCCGCCGGAGGCCGGGATCGCGACGCGGCCGGCATCTGGCAGATGGCGCTCGGCACCGAGGATCGACCGCTCGTCGCCTACACGCTGCTCGCCGACGCGCGGATGCGCGACGGCCAGGCGGATGCGGTCATCAGCATCCTGAAGCCCGCCTACGCGAAGAATCCCGGCAACGACGACCTCGGCAAGCGCCTCGCCGTTGCGTATCTCGTCACCGCCGCGTTCGGCGAAGCGCTGCCGATTCTCGACAACTTCCTGACACGTCATCCCAACGACCCGGACGCGCTCTTTGCCGCCGTCCTCGCGCAATACCAGGTCAGCCTCGTGACGGGCGCGGAGCTCTCGTCCGTCGACAAGGCGAAGCTGCTCAAGTACGAGAAAGCGTATAAGGGGCCTGAGCAAGCACTGCTGACGAAATACGTGACGTCGCTCGGCGTGACCCGATAAGCAACTTCACGATCGTCGCGTACTATTGAAGCATGCACGCAACGCGGGTGCTCGCATGTCTGGCTGCGACCGTGGCGTTGTTCACGTCGTGCGGAGGCGGGAGCTCCACCAGCGGCGGATCTCCCCCGCCCGCTGCGTCGCGCTATGCCACCACAGGCGCCAGCCCGGTCAACGTGTATATCGCGACCGGCCCCGGGGCGCTCAGTCGTGCCGCCGCGGCTGCAAAACCGCTCGTCTACGTCCCCAACACCCTGTCTAACAGCGTCACGGTGATCGATCCCGTGACGCACACGGTGGTGCGGACGTTCGCCACCGGCAAACTACCGCAGCACGTCGTGCCGTCGTACGACATGCGTCGGCTGTGGGTCACCAACGACATGGACGACAGTCTCACTTCCATCGACCCGGCAACGGGCGCTGACGGCGAACGCGTGCGCGTCAGCGACCCGTACAACCTGTATTTCACGCCCGACGGCAAGCTGGCGATCGTGATTGCAGAGGCCCAACACCGGTTCGACCTGCGTGACGCGGCCACCATGAAGCTCGTGCGGTCGGTGCATGTCGACTGCGACGGCCTGGATCACGTCGACTTCACCGCGGACGACAAGTACGCGATCGCGACATGCGAATTTTCGGGCGAGCTCGTCAAGCTCGATCTCGCCGCACGCAAGACGGTCGGGTACCTGCGCCTGCAGACGCCGGCCATGCCGCAGGACATTCGCCTCTCGCCGGACGGCCGCGCGATGTACGTCGCCGACATGATGGCTGACGGCGCGCATGTGATCGATCCAGTGGCGTTCACGGAGGTCGGGTTCATCAAGATGGGCAAGGGCACGCACGGAATCGTCGTGGGACGCGGCGGCCAGCCGTTCTACTTCTCCAACCGCGGCTGGAACACGCTGAACGGCGGGCGCCGCGGTCCAGGGTCGATCACCGTTCTCGATCCCATCTCGCAGAAGGTCCTGGCGACGTGGCCGATTCCGGGCGGTGGGAGCCCTGATATGGGCGGCCTCAGTGCTGACGGTAAGGAGCTGTGGGTCTCGGGGCGGTACGACAGCGAGGTCTACGCGATCGACGCCACGAACGGAACGCTCATCGCGCGGATCGGCGTCGGCGTCGAGCCCCACGGCCTGTGTGTGTGGCCCCAGCCGGGACGATTTTCGCTGGGGCACACTGGCAACATGCGGTAGCGCGCTCAGCGCGCGGCAACCGAACTCCCGAGGACCGGTGACGCGAACCCCTGTCCCTCCCGAACCCGCGCACCCGCGAACCGGCGCCGGTAATACGCCACCCACAGCCGCGTTCCAATGCCGCCCACGACCCCGGGCGTGATCCACACGATGAGCGATCCGCGCGACACGCCCGCCAGCGGCGCGTTGACGACGAGGAATGCCGTCACGGCGGCGATGCAGGAGCCGAGCATGCTCGTCATGTGGCGGAACCACCAGTGCATGCGATGCGTCGGCGGCCGCAGCCAGTAGCGCAGCGCCTGCGCGGCGTTCACGAAGCCGAGGATCGAGAACCACGTGAACAGCATGTGGCCCGATGCGAAGCCGTAGCCCGCCATCCCCACGCTCGTCAGCATCAGCACCGACGCCAGACCGATGTCCCACCAGGGCGTCGCATGCGTCGCGCGATCCTTCGCGCGGAGCGCGCGCACGCCGGACGAGACGCTCTCGCCCGTGAGAATCGCGATGTAGAAGAGAAACAGCGAGAACGCCTTCGCGTCGGGGCGCGGATCGAAGAAGAAGCGCGCGCCCGAGAGCAGAAGCGCGGTGATCGACACCACGGTCATTCCTCCCACGAACACCCAGCCGCTGCGGCGGTGCGTCCGTGCGCCTTTGGCCGTGACGAGCGGGATGACCATCGAGAGCAGGGCGGCGGTGCCGCCGGCGATGTGCAGGTAGAGGATGGTTTTCAGCATGACCGCGATTCTGCGCGGTCGCGGCGGCCGGCGCATGTGCCACAGGTCACGGCACCGATCCGTGACTTCCGGCACAGGCCGGATCGCGTGCCTCCTCATAGAATGCCGGCGTGGACACCAGATCCTGGCTGCGCGCGGCGGGGTTCGTGACGTGGGTAGCCAGCGGCGTTCCGGCGGCGCTTGCCATCTCGGCGGGGCAGGTCACCGGCATCTCGGCGGTCGCATGGATCGTCGCGTTCGCGGCGTTCGGCATCGCCTTCAGCCTGGTCTGCTTCTGGGAACCGCGCACGTCCTGGATCGAGCGCGTGCTGGTGCTCGTGCAATCGCTGGCCGGGGCGGTGATGGTCCTCATCTCGCGCGACGGCCTGGCCGGAGCCACGTTCGTCGTTGTCGCGGCGCAAATCATCGAGCTGATGCCGGCGCGAATCGCAACCGTATGGGTGGGCGCGCAGACGGCGGACCGCGAACGGCTCGCGCGTGAGGAGCTGGCGCGCGCGCACGCGGAGCTGCAGGCGACGCAGGCGCTGCTCTCGGAGAATATTCGTGTGGCCGAGCGGCTGCGCATCTCGCGCGATCTGCACGACACGCTCGGCCATCACCTCACGGCGTTGAGCCTGCAGCTGGAGGTGGCGTCGCGCCTCTCGTCGGGCGCCGTCATGGATCGCGTCAACGAAGCGCACGCGATCACCAAGCTGCTGCTCAGCGACGTCCGCGACGTCGTCAGCCGGCTGCGCGAATCGAGCGCGTTCGATCTCGGCGCGGCCATTCACACGCTGGCGCGCGCGACCGTGCAGCCGCAGGTTCATGTCGAGGTTGCGGAAGGGCTCGTCGTGGACGATCCGCTGCAGGCGCACGCGATTCTGCGCTGCGTGCAGGAAGTCATCACCAACGCGATGCGACACGCGCAGGCGCGCAACCTCTGGATTACCATCGACGAGCGTCCCGACGTCATCGTGCTGACGGCTCGAGACGATGGACGCGGCGTGGATGCGGTGACGTGGGGCAACGGCTTGCGCGGGATGCGCGAGCGGTTCGAGGAGCTCTCCGGCCGGGTGGACTTCTCGTCCAGGCCTGGTGCAGGCTTTGAGGTGCAGGCATTTGTCCCCAAATGATCCGCGTCGTGCTCATCGACGACCAGACGCTCGTGCGGCGCGGTGTCCGCGCGCTGCTCGAGCTCGCGGGTGACATCTCGATCGTCGCCGAGGCCGGCGACGGCATCGAGGGCGCCGCGGTCATCCGGCGCGAGCGTCCCGACGTCGTCCTCCTCGACGTGCGGATGCCGAAAGCGAGCGGGCTCGATCTGCTGCGTGAGCTTCGCGATGCCGGCGAGCTGCCTCCGACGATTCTCCTCACCACGTTCGACGATGATGAGGCGCTGCTCGAGGGCGTCAAAGCGGGCGCGCGCGGATATCTGCTGAAGGATGTCTCGCTCGAGCAGTTGACCGGCGCGATTCGCGCGGTCGCCGCGGGGGAGACGATGATTCGCCCGGCCGTGACGGAGCGCGTGCTGCGCGGCCTCGAGCACGTGCGCCGCGACTTCGACGCGCTCGAACCGCCGGATCCGCTCACCAGGCGCGAGATCGAAATCCTCCGGCTGATGGCCGGCGGCTACAGCAATCGCGAGATCGCCGACGCGCTCGGCACGGCGGAAGGGACGATCAAGAACCACGCGTCGAGCATCCTCTCGAAGCTCGGCGTGCGCGACCGCACGCGCGCGGTCCTCAAGGCCCTGGAGCGGGGTTACATCTGAATCAAGGCTCAATGCGCAATGCTCAAAGCACAATGCTCAATGCATTGGCCACCTGCGTTGGGCATTGGGCATTGAGCCTTCGGCATTGAGCATTTCGTTTGCATTCATATGCAGCAAACGAAACTTACGCTTTCGGGAAAACCCTTTGATATCCACGAGAGATTGCTTCTCTTCGCCTGCGACATCGTTCGAGTGACGCAGTTTCTGCACACTCGCGGCCCCATCGGACGTCGACTTTCTTACCAGATCCTCGACGCGGGGACTTCGGTCGGTTCGAATGTCGAAGAGGCCGATGGCGCGTCAAGCCACAAGGACTTCATCGCGAAAAACCGTATCGCCTTGAAGGAAGCGAAGGAGACGAGGTTCCGACTCCGTGTCTGTCAGCGGACGCGATTACTGTCTCCCGAGTTCGATTCGGTTGTACTGGAGTCTGATGAACTCGTCAGGATAATCGGCAAGATTGTTCATAACGCACGCCGGAATGCCATCGCGAATGGACGTTGAGCCTTGAGCTTTGAGCCTTGAGCCTTGATTTCATCCACGGCATCAATTACCCGTGGTCCACGGACGGCCAGACGGTGTTCTACGGGCTCGACTTCGGCTGGAACGTCTGGGGGTCGCATCTCGGCGTCTCGACGCGGCGCGAGGCGATTGCGCGCGACTTCGACGAGATCGCGCGCCTCGGCTTCACCGTCGCGCGCTGGTTCGTCTTCTGCGACGGCCGCTCCGGCATCGTCTACGACGATCGCGGGTTCCCCGCGGGGCTCGATGACCGCTTCTTCGTCGATATGGATGCCGCGCTCGAAATCGCGCGGCACGCGAACGTGCGCCTTGACGTCGTGCTGTTCGATCACCATTGGCTGTTCAAGGGCGTCCAGCACACGCTCGCGGATCCGATCACCGGCGACCTGCTCGAGGCGCGGCTGCCGGAGGGGCGCGCACGCATCCTGCTGTCGCAGGACGGCCAGGACGCGCTCTTCGAACGCGTGCTCGAACCGTTTATCCGAGTGGGAGCGCGATCGCAGCCACCGCGTGACGCTGGCGCTGCCCTTTGCGGCGGCCGCCGCCGCGGTCGCGCGGCTGAGCGGCCTCGTCCACACTTACTCGGACGCCATCACCACGCTGGGCAGCGCGAGGGCGGACAACCTGTGGGCGTGGGACTCCGATGCGCTCGGTCTCGACGCGCTGCAGCTGCACGCCTATCCGGATTCACCACAGCCGGGCGATATCGATCCGTTCATCACGCCAGCGGAGGAGCTCGATCTCCAGCGCGCCGTCATTCTCGGTGAATTTCGATCGCAGGCGCCGCTCGACGAATCGCTCGAGAAGGCGATCGCCGGCGGCTACGCAGGTGCGTGGCCGTGGAGCTTCAGCGGCACGGACGAGTATGGCCGCCTGGATGTCGCGGCGCTGAGACGGTTCGGCGCGCGGCATCCCGAGCTGGTGAATCCGCGCTTCGCCGACGCGAAGGTTGACTTCTGAAGTCCGCGGGAGCACAGTCCCCAAACCGGAAAGCGAGGCGAAGATGACTCGACGCATTCGACAGGTCGCCCTGGCCGCCGTGTTGCCACTGCTGCTCGTTCCCGCGCTCGTCAGCGCCGAAGTCTCGCGCGTGGAAATCACCGCGCGCCGCGATGTCGCGGGCGGCCGGTCGTTCGGGTCCGCGGGCCCGTACGAGCAAATCATCGGGAAGCTGTATTTCGTCATCGATCCGGCCAATAAACGCAATCGCGTCATCGCCGACCTCGACAAGGCCCCGAAGAATGCCGCAGGGAAGATCGAGCTGTCCGCCGACCTCGTCATCCTGAAGCCTCGCGATGCGAGGAAGGCCAACGGGATTGCGCTTTTCGACATCGTGAATCGCGGGCGAGGCGTCGCGCTGGCCAAGTTCGACGCGCCACTGGCCGTCAACGGCGCGCCGGCGCCGGACGAGTACGGTGACGGCTTCCTGCTGAATCGCGGATACACGATCGTTCAGGTCGGATGGGAGTTCGACGTGCGCCGTGAAGGTGCGATTCGGGCAGACATGCCGCCCGCGATGGGCGTGACAGGGTTGGCCCACGCGACGTTCATTCCCACCTCGAACAGCCCCGAGGCGACGGTGGGCGATCTCGTTGGATACACGCCGAGCGATCCCGCCGCATCGCAAAACACGCTGACCGTGCGCGAGTCGCCGCAGGCGGCGGCGACGACCATTCCGCGCGCGAAGTGGCATCTGGCCGCCAGCAATGTCGTGACGCTGGACGGCGGATTCGAGCCGGGTCGCATCTACGAGCTGTCGTACACGGCGGCCGATCCGCCCGTTGCGGCATTGGGATTCGCTGCGGTGCGAGACGCCGCATCGTGGGTCAGATACGCGGCGGACGCGACCGTGTCGGCGAAATACACCTTCGCGTTCGGGTCGTCGCAGACCGGGCGCTTCCTTCGCGAGTTCCTCTACGACGGCTTCTACACCGACGAGCGCGACCGTCAGGTGTTCGATGCCGTCATTCCGCACCTGGCGGGCGCATCGGGTCTCAACCTGAATCGCCGCTGGTCGACGCCCACGTCGCTGTCATCGGACGTCGCGACGTTCTTCCCGTTCTCCGACGTGAAGCAGCGCGACCCGGCGACCGGCGTGGACGAGGGACTGCTCGAGAACGCGCGCGCCGGAGAGCATCAACCGAAGGTGTTCTGGACCAACACCCCGACCGAGGTCTGGGAGAAAGCCGCGGCCCTGGAGACGCTGACGCCTGACGGGTTGAAGGACCGTCCGCTGCCGGCGAACGTACGGCTCTACGTCTTCGCGGGAACACAGCACGATCCGGCCCGATTCCCTTCGGCATTCAGCAACGGACAGCAGCAGGACAATCCGACCGATTACATCTGGGCGATGCGCGCGCTGCTGGTTGGGATGGAGAAGTGGGTGCGTCAGGGCATCGCGCCGCCGCCGAGCCGCTATCCGCGGCTGCAGGACGGCAATCTCGTGCGATCGACGGACGTCGCGTTTCCGGATCTTCCTGGCGTGGCCTCGCCTCGAAAGGTGTTGCCTGGCGCCCGAGGCATCAACAGCCTCGTCTCCAAGGACGGCGGCGCGGGGACGCCGCTGCCGCTGCTGGTCTCTCAAGTGGACAAAGACGGCAACGAGCTCGGCGGACTTCGCCTTCCCGACGTGATGGTGCCGCTCGCGACGACGGCGGGCTGGAACTTCCGCAAGGCAGCCATCGGGGGCACGCAACTCCTGTATCCGCTGCTCGGCTCGTACGTTCCGTTCGCGAGCACGAAGGCCGAACGGGAACGCACTCACGATCCGCGCCTGTCAATCGAAGAGCGGTATCAGTCGCGCGAGCAGTATCTGAAGCAGGTGCAGGAGGCTGCGGCGTCGCTCGTCAAGGACGGCTACGTCCTCGGCGAGGATGTGCCGGCGATCGTGAAGCATGCGGGCGATCACTGGGATCTGCTCGTCAAGAGGCCGAGCAGCACGAGCACGCGCGCCGAGCGGTGATCGTCGGCGACGTGAAGCTGCCGCATCCCATCGTCCTGCTCGTGATCGGCGTGGCGCTCTGTGCCGCGCTCACGTGGGTGCTCCCCGCCGGCGAGTACGACCGCCGCGACGATCCCGACACCGGGCGAAGCGTCGTCGTCGCCGGCACGTATCACCGCGTCGCCGCGGCGCCTGTTGGTCCGTTTGCCGCGGCTGTGGCCATTCCGCGCGGGTTCGTTGCAGCGGCGGATGTGATTGGCGTCGTGCTGTTCGTCGGCGGGGCCTGGGTGGTGATCGATCGCATCGGCACGCTCGGCCGGCTGATCGCGGCGCTCGTGTCGTGGTCCGGCGGCCGGGGACTGGTCGCGATTCCGATCGTCTCGCTGTTCTTCGCGACGATGGGCGCGCTCGAGAACATGCAGGAAGAGATCATTCCCCTCGTGCCCGCGCTCCTGCTGCTCGGGCGTGGCCTCGGCGTGGATGCGGTCTCGGTGGTCGCGATGAGTACAGGCGCAGCGTTCATCGGCAGCGCCTTCGGTCCGACCAATCCGTTTCAGGCAGGCATCGCCATGAAGCTGGCGCAGCTGCCGCCGATGACCGCCGCGGGACTGCGGTGGTCATCGTTTGTCGTTGCGGTCGCGCTCTGGATTGCCTGGACGATGTTCTACGCTGCGCGGAATCGGGACCGGGATCCGGGATCCGGGATCCGGGATCCGAAAATCGCTGGCGAGGTCGAACGCGCGAGCGGGAAGGACTTTCTGATCCTCGCCATCGCGGTCGCGCCGATCGCGGCGTATGTCTACGGATCCGTCGCGCTCGGTTGGGGATTCAACGAGCTGTCGGGCGGGTTCCTCATCGCGGGCGCCATCGCGGGACTTCTGGGAGGCCTCGGTGCGACCGGAACGGTGCTCGCCTATCTGGACGGGATGAAGGAGCTGTTGATGGCCGCGGTCATCATTGGCGTAGCGCGGTCGCTCTCGCTCGTGCTCCCCGACGGCCGCGTCATCGATACGATTCTGAACGGCCTCGCCACGCCGCTGTCGCAGGCGCCGGCGGCGTTCGCCTCACTCCTGATGATTCCGTTCCACGCCATCATCCACGTCGTCGTGCCGAGCGTCAGCGGTCAGGCGGTGCTGACGCTGCCGATTCTCGTGCCGCTGTCGGACCTGCTCGCTATCTCGCGCCAGGCCACCGTGCTCGCGTATCAGACAGGAGCGGGACTGACAGAGATGCTGACGCCCACCAACGGCGGACTGATGGCGGTGCTGCTCGCGGCGAGCGTGCCATACTCGCGGTGGATCAAGTTCGCGAGCGTCGGCGTGCTGCTCGCGCTCGCCGTCGGTGTCGCGGCGACTATCGCGGCGATGAATGTGTAGCTACCGAGGGCACGGAGAGGATTTC
>QHWQ01000385.1 GCA_003222635.1 Acidobacteriota bacterium
CATCGCGTGGACGGCGGTAGGAGCCACGACGTGCGCGGCGCTGCTCGTCCTCGTGCCGATCGCACAGCTGGAGGAACGGAAATGGCTCTTCGCCAACGGGACGGCGGCGCGATGACCAGACAGCGTGCACGGCCGACCGCGCATAAAGGCGGCATCCTGTTCAGGTCTCTGCATGTGGCCACGACGAGCGCGACGTTCGAGCCGTTCGCCACCATCTTCGCGCAGGGCGATCGCTGCGCGGACGTGATGTACATCGAGAAGGGCCGCGTCAAGCTGTCGGCGATGTCGCCGCAAGGCAGGACCGCCGTTGTGTGCGAGCTTCAGGCCGGTGCGCTACTGGGAGAAGGCGCCCTCGCGGGGCAGCGGCGCCGCAAGTCGAGCGCGGAGGCGATGACCGCCTGCACCATCATCAGGATTGCGACGGCTGAAATGCGACGGCGGCTGCACGGCGAGGTCGCGCTGTCCGACTGGCTACGGTCGCAGATGCTGGCGCGGAACGCCCGCCTCGAGCAGGACATCGTCGACCACATCTTCAACGGAACCGAAAAGCGGCTCGCCCGCGCACTCCTGCTCCTCGCGGGCTTCGACGGGCACCAGCTGCCGCGCCGCGCCTTGCCGCGCATCTCCCGGACCGCGCTCACGGACATGTGCGGGTTGACTCGCGGAACCGTCGACCGCCTGATGAACAGCTTTCGCAAGCGCGGATTCCTCGAGCGCCAGACCCTGCAGAACGGTGGCCTTCAAATCCACCGCTCGATGATGAATGTCGTCCTGCAGGACTGACTTCCATCTACAACTATCAGGAGAGTAGATCATGAAAACTACGGTAAACGTCGTCGCGATTCTCGCGGTGCTGGCGATGGCGCCAGTTGCACTGTCTGCGCGCAGCGCCACCGCGCCGCAGGGCGTGGGCGAAAACATCAAGAAGGGCGCCACGAAAACCAAGGACGGCGTCGTCAAAGGCGCAAAAGTCGTCGGCAACAAGACCAAGGACGGCGTCAGTAAGACAGGCGAGATCATGACCGACGGATGGATCACCTCGCGGGTGAGCGCGCGTTTCGTCAACGAGGACACCCTGAAGAACAGCGACATCAACGTCGACACGAGCGACCATATCGTGACGCTCAAGGGCACGGTGCTCACGCCGGCCGGCCGCGCCAGGGCAGGTGTGGTGGCGAGGCAGACCGAAGGCGTCCGCCGCGTCGTCAACAACCTGACCATCAGCTCGAAGAGTAAAGGTTAACCATGAATGACACGACACCGCGACCAGAACACTATCCGTTCGTCTTGGGGCTCGTGACTGGAACGTTAGTCGGCGCCGGCCTGGCAGCATGGCTGGCGCCGCGGGCCTCAGAGAAGTATCGCCGGGCCAGCACCCGCGTCGCCGAAGTGGTCGACGACCTCACCCAGCGAGGTCAGGGCGTCCGCGACGACATCGCTGGGGCGGTCGCGCGGGGCGCGCACGAGGCGGCACATGGCGCGCGCGAAGTTGAGCGCGTGGCCACCGCCGCGCGACGGCCCCGTGCCGTTCACGCGAAGCCCTCGATGTAAGCGAGAGCGCCATGACGACAAACACCATCGACGGACACGACATGGCTCGGGCCATCTCGTTCGGAGACCAGCACTCGGCGGAGATCCAGCCGTACGGCCAGGTGGTACCGCTTCCGATTGGGCTGTCGGAAGCGGTCTGCCGCGAAGGCGTGGAGCAACTCAACCAGCTCCTCGCCGACACGGTGACGCTGCGGGATCTCTACAAGAAGCACCATTGGCAGGTGCTCGGCCCGACGTTCTACCAACTCCATCTGCTGTTCGACAAACACTCGGGGGAACAGAGCGGGCTTGTCGATGCGATCGCCGAGCGCATCCAGGCGCTGGGCGGCGTGAGCCTCGCGATGGGCGGCGACATCGCCGAGACGACGCTGATTCCCCGGCCGCCCCGGGGCCGTGAAGCGGTGGCGGCGCAGATTGGGCGGCTGCTGCACGCGCATGAGATCGTCCTGAAGGAGGCGCGCACGATGGCCCGGCTGGCGGCGGAGCGCGGTGATGACGGGACAAACGACATGATCGTGAGCGACATCATTCGCGCCAACGAGACGCAGGTGTGGTTCCTGGCGGAGCACGTCGCCGAAGCGCCGTCCACTCGCGCCGACCAATGAGCGGCGGCAGTCGGCTGCTGGTCATCATCGCCGGGACTGCCCTCGGCGTATGGGTAATGTACGAGTTGGCCGCGGTGATCCTCGTCTTGATCTTCGCGGTGTTGTTCGCGTACGTGGTTGCTCCCCTCGTGCAGCTGGCCGAGCGCCCCATTCGTATCGCAACGCGACGATGGCGTTTGCCGAGAGGCGTCGCCATCGTCCTGATTTACCTGCTGATGGCTGGCATCCTGTCGATCGGCGGCGCTCTGCTGCTGCCCAGCGCCGGCGAGCAGGTCGACGACATGATCGCGAGCGCGCCGGCCTATGCGCAGTCTGTCGTCGCGTGGGAGCGCGACTGGTCCGGATATTACGACCGTTTGCGGATCCCGCTCGAGCTCCGGCGAAACATCGATCAATCTGTATTGGCCGCGGGTCAAGCCGCCGTCGCATCTTCCCGGGCGTCGTTGTTTGCGCTCGCCGGGGCGCTTTCAAACCTGCCGTGGCTCATGCTCATTCCGATACTGGCGTTCTTTCTCTTGAAGGATGCGGTGAGTTTCCGCCGGTCCTTCCTCACGGCACTGCCGCACCGTGCGCGCCTGCACGGTCACAGGTTGTTAGAGGACTTGAATGCGACACTAGGAGCGTACATTCGTGCGCAGCTCCTGGCGTGCGCAGTGGCGGGCATCGTGTGCGGGATCGGATTCGCGGTCCTCGGCGTTCCATATCCGTTGCTGCTCGGCGCGCTGGCAGGCGCTCTCGAATTCATCCCGCTGGTCGGGCCGCTCGTGGTGGCCATCGTCGCGTCGATTGTCGCTGCGCTCCATGCCCCCATGCTGGTGCTCTGGACGGCCGGCTTCCTGGGCACGTTCCGCGTGGTCGAGGATTACGTGATTTATCCGCGTCTCATTCGCCGCGGCA
>QHWQ01000386.1 GCA_003222635.1 Acidobacteriota bacterium
CACTTCGGTGACGCTCGGATCGCGCAGAAGATCCTCAATCGGGCGCAGAAACGGGAGGATGCGATCGAGACTGCTCATAACGCGCCTCGTTCCAGATGATCGAAATAACTGGTCTGCACGTCGAGGTAGTACGGCTTCAAGTAGCAGTACTGCGGCGGCATCGGGTTCAGGCCGTCGTACGGCAATACGACCGCCTGCGCGTTCTGCAATTCCATGAATACGCGCGGACGAAACATGTAATCGGATTCGAACGCGTAACTCTTGCTGGCCGTGACCGTGTGTTGGTCCGCAGCGGCGCGGCCCGTCAGCAGCGAAATGTGCGTGCCCTGGCCAGCCTCGCCAAGCGTGTAGCGCGCCTTCAGACGGTCAGTGCGGCCGCAGAGATCGGCGGCAAATTTGGCCGTGAATTCGTCGCTGGTGGCCAGAAAGATCTTCGTGCGGAAGCACTGGAGCAGCGTCCGCCACGCTTCGTCGCCTGGTAACGCCGAACGAAGCGAACTCACACTCTGCGTCGCCACGATCGGGATCAGGCGCGCCTGTCGCGACAACGCAAACGCCCGTTCGTCGCCGGTCGGATCGCTTTCGCCGACGGTTGCGAAGGAGTGGTATTCGTCGGCGACGAACAACAGATCGCGCCAGACGCGGTGCGGATCCGCGGCGATTTTCGGGATGCGTTGGAGCACCGCACGTTGGAAATCCAGCTTCAGCAACACCCCGATCGCCCGCGCCAACCCTGGATTCATGGCGACCGGGAAATTGAGGCCCAGAACATGTCCGGATTCGAGCAGATCGTCGAGCGGCGGGAGCGGTCGCGGTTCGCCGGGCCTGGGCGGATTCGCATACGCCTCTCGCGGCGGGCAGAACGCCTTGCACACGGAGGGGTTTTCGTCGAACAGCGACAACAGGACGACGATGCCCTCAATGATGGACGCTTTGAGCTTTCGGTCCAGCGGCACCCACGTTTGATAGAACCAGCGGTCGATCGCTTTGAGGCGGTGGTGGCGCGAAGCGGCGACGGGCAGTTTGATGACCTCGAAATCGAGCGCCCGATCGGCGAGGTACGTTTCCAATAACGCGTCGTACTCGTGGGCCATCCGGCTGTCGTCCACGGAGCTCCACAACGTCCAAGGCGCGTGTTTAATCTGCAGCTCGAAATCTGC
>QHWQ01000125.1 GCA_003222635.1 Acidobacteriota bacterium
GACGTCAGATTGAGCGCGGCCTCACCGTTCATCGCGATGAACGAGCGCGACAACCCTTTCACGTAGCCGAGCGGTACGCGCATCACGTCGGGCGTGGCGCTCCCGAGCTGCTGCGTGCGGAACGCCAGATACTTCGGCAGGAAGACGCTGGGGACACCGATGCCAAAGTTGCCGGCGGGCTCTTGTGCACGGGTGCCAGACGAACTGCCGATGACAACAACGTACACGAGCATCGCCGCGGCTGCAGCGAACTTGAAGGGAGAGACTCTCATGGCAACCTCCGACGATTGATGGAGGCGCAATCGCGAGTCCAACGGACACGGGTGATGTCGATGGCGCAGGGCCTTTCGAAGACGGACAGTGCTGACGCGTGGGGTTGTCGTGCGGGTGATCGCGGTAGGTAGCGCGCTACTCGCGGTGTGGCGCGCGTTTCATTGAACGCTCAAGCACCGCGCGCCGGTCGTGAGAACGAGGGGACCGCGGAGCGGTCCCCTCGCCTCTTCAGAAGCCGATCAGAAGCCGATGCGGAATCCGAGCTGCATCATTCGCGGCTGATACGCGACGTTGGCGTTGAACGATGGCTGCCCGAACAGCACGCTGCTCCGGTTCCCCACATACGAACCGAAGTTCTCGTGATTGAACAGATTGAACACCTCGAACATGCCGTCGAAGGTCACGTGACCCGTCCGCACGCGCTTCTGCAGCCGCGTGTCGACGCGGTGGATCGGACTGCCGACGATGCCGTTGCGCGCCAGGATGGTGCCATCCGCCGCCAGACGCTGTTCGGAGGCGTTGGTGCCGCCTTCATCGCGCCGATCCTGACCGCTCATCGTCGCAAAGCGTTCACCCGACCCATAGAAGTAGATGCCGCTTGCCTGGATGCCCATCCCCAGATCGACCACCCCGTTGACGACCGCGCGATTCCGCTGATCGCCGGCTTGCCCGAAGCCGCCGCCGACGTTCGAGCCCGCATAGCCATAATCGCCGCCCAGGTCGGGTGCGAGCGCGAATCCGACTGGCCGGTGCGTCATGACGCCGTCCGACCCGAGATACCACTGCAGTCGATCGGGGATGCCGTCCTTGAAGTACGCCAGCGTGTAGGTCGCCGTCGCCTGCCAACGGTGGCTGAAGCGCTTGGTGAAGGTGAAGTCGGTGCCGTGGTAGTTCGAATACCCGCCGAGGTACTCGAGCAGCACGATGCCCCAATCAGGAAACGGCCGGTGGGCGATATCCGTCGTGAACGGGTAGTTGGCACCAGTCGCGGGGTTGTACGACAGGTTCGCGTTGACGTCCACTTCTTCCCCGGTTCCGTGCGTATAGATGTAGTTCACCTCGAGCGAGGAGTCGGTCGTGATCTGGCGCTGCACGCCGACTGACGCCTGGTGGCTGTACGGCGTCTGCCGTCCGGGATAGGTGATCTCCTGATTGATCGCGCGCCGGATGCACCCGGGCTTGCTGCCATTCAGATCGCACGCCGTGGCCAGCGCCTGCTCCCATGTCGGCTTCGGTCCGCCAATTTCTCCTTCGCCGCTCGGACCAGGTCCGAAGAAGTTGGTCGCGAAGTCGGGACGGCCGTTGTTGGCGATCTGATACTCGAACCGGTGAATCATCGAGTACGCCTGCTGCACGCCGTCGTTGGGCGCAAAGGCGAAGAACAACCCGTAGCCGCCCCGCACCGACGTCTTGTCGTCGAGACGCACGTTCGCGCCGAGGCGCGGCGCCACGTTGTTGTTGTCGTGCGGGAGATTGCCCGGCAGGAACGGCATCAGCGTCAGCCTCTCGCCGTACGTATTGTCGTCCCAGTCATACCGCGCGCCGAGGTTCAGCGTCAGGCGATCGCCCAGCTTCCAGTCGTCCTGGATCCATCCGCCAAACAGGTGGCGCTTGATGTCGTAGCGATGGTTGGTGTCGGAGATCGCATAGAAGACCTGCCGCGCCGCGGCGAGCGGCGCCAGGTTCCACGTCGACGCGTCGTTCCACACCGGGAACATCGACTGCAGCTGCGCCGGGGTGAGATTGACGTTGCGCGCGTCGATCTCGCCCATGCACCGGTTGCACCACCGGAAGTCGGCGTCGAAGCGGAAGAACTCGCCGCCGATCTTCACATCGTGCCGGCCCGCGCGGTTCCACGTCGTGGTGAAGTCGTCCCGCACATTCTGCGTGTGCTGCCAGATGTTCAACGTGTTGGCGCCGATCGTGTAACCGGGAAGCTGGATGACGGGGGAATTGCCGATGCCCACCGGGTGATACGGGAACGGTCCACCCTTCCAGCGGACGGACGGCTGATCGAGCCGCCGATAGTCGGTCAACCCCACTTTGATCTCGTTGACCGAACGCGTGTTGAGCACGTGCGTGAACGTGCCCGCGTATTCCGGCGCCGTGCGCTCGCGCGTGCCGCCGACCGACGGGTGGCTCGTCGCGCCGCCGCCTGCATAAAAGATCGTGTGGTACGACGACACCCGCACACTGAGCCGGCTCTGCGGCGTGAACTGATAGTCGAGCCGCCCCAGCTCTTTATGCGTATGCGTCGTGAATTGCTGGTTGATGTTGAAGAACGGGTACGGGCCTGAATACGCGTAGGTCTTCGGTTCGCGCTCGAACTCATAGGCGCCGAAGAAGTGGACCCGATCCTTCTTGATCGGTCCGCCGAGCGTCGTGCTCACCTGCTGGTTCGAGTACGGCAGCACGGGGTGCTTTCCGGTGAGCGGATCGACCTGAATGAAATCCGCTGAATTGAACTTGTCGTCGCGGAAGTAGCCGCCGACCGATCCGGCAAGCTGATTGGTGCCGGACTTGGTGATGGCGTTGACGATCATCCCCTGCGAGCGGCCCTGCGTCGCATCGAAGCGGTTGGCGACGACCGAGAACTCCGCGATCGCATCGCGGCTGAAGCCCGGCTGCTCGCTGTCGGTCTGGGAGTGGTAGTTGATCGTCACCTGCTGCCCGTCGACGTTGGTCTGCGCGTAGCCCTGGCGGAACTGCGCCATGCCGCCGCCCTCGTTGCGGCGCGCGCCCGGCGCGAGCAGCGTCAGGTCCATCCAGTTGCGGCCGTTGAGCGGGAGCTGTTCCACCTGTCGCGGATCGATATTCGCCCCGACGGTGGATCCCTTGGTGTCCACGAGCGGCGCTTCCGCGGTGACCGTGACGGTTTCCTGCACCGCCGAGGGCGACATCCGCATGTCGATGGCCGCGGTTTGTCCGATGAGGATCTGTGTGGTCCGCGTCACCGTGCCAAAGCCGCTCAGCTCGGCCTTGATGGTGTACTCGCCGACGCGCACCGGCAGCCGGAACTCGCCGCGCTCGTCGGTGACTGTCGTGAAGACGTTGCCCGTCGCCGTTTGAACGGCGGTGATGGTGACGCCCGGCAGCACGCTGCCGGTGGAGTCGGTGGCCGTGCCAGTGAACGTGGCTTCCTGAGCGTACGTAGGAACTGCAAGAATCAACATTGCGACCGCAAACAGGAGCCCTCGAATCGACGCCGCTATCATGTGCGACTCCCGCCATCCCGTCGGAGTGGAGGCACGTTTGGCGGGTATACTCACGTTCCAAAAACTGGCAGGAGGACTGATGATGAGGATTTTCCTCTTGTGGCTGGTCGCGTCCGTCTCGCTCGTCGCGCAACAACCGGCAGGCCGGGGCGCCGGTCCCGCACCGACGTACAAGAATTTGAAGGTCCTGGCGGCCACCTCGGACGTGCCGTTCGCCATGGCGATGTTCAACGAAGCGCTCGGCGTGCAGTGCACGTACTGCCATGTGCAGGGAGACATGGCGGCCGACGACAATCCCAAGAAGGAGATGGCGCGCACGATGATCAGGATGGCGCGCATCATCGATACCAGCTTTCCGAGCAGCAACGGCGGCGCGTTCCCGGACGGGTATCACGAGGTGGACTGTCTCACCTGTCACCGCGGCAGCGTGAAGCCGGAGACGGTCGCGCCCAGGAAGTACTACAACCGCGCCAACGCGCTGGGTGACGGGCCGTTTGCCGAGACGCCCGGCATCAGCCTGAAGGTGCTGCCGCCGAACACCCCGGTGCACGGCGCCGATTCGCTCATGGGGACGTTCCGCGACGCGCTCAACGTGGATTGTCCGTATTGCCACGGCGGCGAAAGACCGCAGCAGGTCGACGTGAACCCACGCAAGGACACGGCGCGCAAGATGATCCTGCTGGTCCGCCAGATCAACGCCAACTTCCCGGGCACGGGCGTCTTCCCGGAGGGAACGCAGCTCGTCACCTGCTACACCTGCCACCGCGGCGACCCGCACCCGGTGAGCTGGTCCAACAGAAGGTACGAGTTGCCGGCGAAGCGCTGAGCGGCCTTACCAGATCCGCACGCGATCGGCCGGCGCGACGTAGAGCGCGTCGCCCGGCTGCACCTGGAACGCCGAGTACCAGCCGTCGACGTTGCGGATCACGCCGTTGACGCGATAGCGCGCCGGCGAGTGCGGATCGGAGACCAGCCGCTGCCGCAGCGCCTCGTCGCGAATCTTCTCGCGCCACACCTGCGCCCACCCGAGGAAGACCCGCTGGTCGCCGGTCAACCCGTCGATGACCGGCGCCGGCCTGCCCTTCAGGCTGGCGTGATACGCATCGAGGGCCAGCGAGATGCCTCCCATGTCGCCGATGTTCTCGCCCATGGTCAGGTCGCCGTTGACGTGCGCACCAGCCAGCGGCTCGAATGCCGAGTACTGCGCACCGAGTTTGGCCGCCTGCGCCGTGAACTTGGCCGCATCGTCCGCCGTCCACCAGTCGCTCAGCATCCCGCCGCCATCCGACTTGCGTCCCTGGTCGTCGAAGCCATGGCTGATCTCGTGACCGATGACGCCGCCGATGCCTCCGTAGTTGATCGCGGGATCCGCATCCGGATCGAAGAACGGCGGCTGCAGGATGGCCGCAGGGAAAACAATCTCGTTGTTGGTGAACAGGTAGTAGGCATTCACCGTCTGCGGCGTCATGCCCCATTCGCCCTTGTCCACGGGCTCGTCGAGGCGAGCCACATCGCGGTGCCACTCGTACGCGGCCGAGCGGATCACGTTGCCGTAGAGATCGCTCTTTGAAAGCGTCAGCAGGCGGTAATCGCGCCACTTCGCGGGGTAGCCGATCTTGACCGTGAACTTCGACAGCTTCTCGAGCGCACGCGCTTTCGTGTCGGCGCCCATCCAGTCGAGTTTCTGGATCCGCGCCCTGAGCGCGGTCTGGATGTCGGCCACCAGCGCATCCATCTTCGCCTTGGCCTCGGGCGGGAAGTAGCGCGCGACGTAGATGCGGCCCACCGACTCGCCGATCGTGCCGTCGACAAACGCCACCGCGCGTTGCCATCGCGGCCGCGGCTCCGGCTGTCCGGCAAGCGTCTTGCTACGGAATTCGAAGGACGCATCGACGAAACGCTTCGAGAGATACGGTGCCGCGCCGTCAACAACATGGAAGGCCTGCCACGCCTTCAGCGTGTCCAGCGGGGTGGCGGCATAGGTGCTCGCGAATTTCGGGAACGACGTGTTCGTCGTCACGACGATGCGCTGCACCTTCGGCAGGTCAGTCTGCGCCAGGTAGCGGTTCCAGTCGAAGCCGGGTGTCGCCGCGTTGAGCTCCGCGACCGTCATCGGGTTGTAGGTCTTGTCGCGGTCGCGCCGCTCCGCGCGCGTCCAGGTGTCCTGCGCGAGCCTGGTCTCGAACTCGACGACCGCGCGCGCGTTCTCGGCCGGCTTCTCCCATCCGATCATCCCGAGCAGCCTGGCCACGTACTCTTCGTATTTCGCCTTCTGCGTGGCGAAGGAGGGCTGCAGGTAGTAATCGCGATCGGGCAGGCCCAGTCCGCCGGTGACCGCCATCACCGTGTACCTGGTCGGCGCCTTGGCGTCGGTCGCGATGTGGACCGGCAGGATGCTGACGAACCCGCTCGCGTTCGCCTTGCCCATCAAGGCCGTCATCTGGTCTTTCGTCGTCACGCCGCGGACTTCCGCCAGCTCGCGCTCGATCGGCTTCGCGTCGAGTTGCTCCGCGAGCGCTTCGTCCATGAACGACGCGTACGCCGCCTCCACCTTCGGCGCGTCGGGATCCTTGATCTTGCCGGCGACGGCGTCCTCGAGGATCGCGTGCAGCCGCTTCTCGGAGAGCTCGATCAGCTTGTCGAAGTTGCCGTAGCGGGTCCGGTCGGATGGAATCTCCGTGCGGTCCGCCCACTTGCCGTTCGCGTAGCGGAAGAAATCGTCGCCCGGCTTGACGGACGGGTCCATGCCGGTCGCATCGAAGCCCCACGTCCCGTACTTCGGCGGCGCCAGCGCGACCGCGTCGCTGCCTTCAGCGCCGCGTGCCTGGGCGAAGATGGCGTTCGCGCTCAGCGCAAGCGCAAGGAGAGCTATCGCAGAGAGAAGAATGTTCCGGGGCGTCTTGGTCATTGGCGTTTTCATCATACACGCCGGCCCTTCCGCCGGGCCAGATAGAGCGCCGCAAGACCGCAGACGGTCATGAAGCCGCCCCAGTAGAGGTTCACGTTGAGACCGTTGGCCGACAGGAACGCCAGGCCCGCGACCCACGCCGGCATCGTTTCATCGTCTCCCGCGCGTCATTCGTGGCGCACGATCAGCTTCAACGACCACGACATGGCGGTGGACATCGCCAGCAGCACGGCCATCGCCATCAATCCCGCATCGAACGAGCCGGTCGCGTCGCGCAGCCAGCCCATGGCGTAGGGACCGACGAAGCCGCCAAGCGTGCCGATGCTGTTGATGAAGGCGAGGCCGCCCGCGGCCGCCATACCGGTCAGGAACCGCGTCGGGATCGTCCAGAAGATCGCGCGCGCGGACGTGATGCCGATGAGCGCGAGCGTGATCCACGCCAGCGAGATCCAGACGTTCGACGAGACAATCGCGAGAACGAGGCCGACGGTCGCCACGAGGCACGCCACGGTGAGATTGCTGATCTTCTTTCCAGTGTGATCGACCCACATGGCCCACGCGATCATGGCGACCGACGCAACCACGTAACAGCCACCGGTCAGAAACCCCACTTCGAGATTCGACAGCCCCGCGGTCTTGATGATCTGCGGCAGCCAGATGCCGACGCCGTATGAACCGGCCGTGAACCCGAATTGCGAGAGCGTGAGAATCAGGACGCGCGTGTCTTTGAGCGCAGGCCAGAGGTGCCGCTGTTCGTTCTCGCGGCGCTCGCTGGCAATGCGCGCCTGCACCGCGCGGCGTTCTTCATCCGTGAGAAATGTGGCGGCCTCCGGACGGTCCGGCAGCAGCCACAACGCCGCGACACCGAGCAGCATCGCCGGCACACCCTCGATGATGAACAGCCATTGCCATCCGGCGATGCCGGCAACGCCGTTCATCTGCAAAATCATCCCCGACACCGGGCCGCCGACCACGGTCGATGCCGGAATCGCGACGAGAAACCACGCGAGCATGCGCGCGCGATATTCCGCGGGAAACCAGGTCGCGATGTAGTACGTGATGCCTGGAAAGAAGCCGGCTTCGGCGACGCCGAGCAGGAACCGCAGGACGTACCAGCTCGTCGGACCGCTGACGACCGCCGTGGCCGCGGACACGATCCCCCACGTGATCATGATGCGGGCAATCCAGCGGCGCGCGCCGAAGCGGTAGAGCGCGATGTTGCTCGGGATTTCGAAGCCGCTGTAGCCGAGAAACAGGATCCCCGCGCCGAACCCGAATTGCGTCGCCGTCAGGCCAGTGGCGGCGTTCATCGTCAACGCCGCGAAACCGACGTTGTTGCGATCCATGTAGTTGAGCAGATAGCCGAGCGTCAGGAACGGGACGAGCCGCCACGCGGCCTTTTTGAACGCGGCCCGCTCGACGTCCGACGCGGGAACGGCCGCGTCTCGCCTGACCGCCTCAACGCCGGCCATCGGACTCTGCGCGCATGGTTACTCCTGCGGCGCAATCGTAACGCCGCCAACGCGATGCCGGTCGATGAGTGTGGCCACCAGTCCAGTGCGCCTCGCGTGCTCGATGAACGCGCCGAGCGGCGCGACGTCCGTGCCGCGCCGCGCGCCGATCGCCTGCTGGATTGACGTGAACCTGCCGTCGAGGACGCGGTACCCCGAGCGGCTGCCGGCCACCTCGATGAGCAGCGGCCGCAGGCCGGCGAGCGCGTCGAGCCGCTGCGCAAAGAACAAATCGACGGACGCGTCGACGCCTGGCGCGCGCACCAGCTCGGCGCGAGTGATCGACCGTCGCAGCGCGAGATCATATGCGCTGTTGTCCGACACCGCGATGCGGATCCCGGGCCGATCGACATCGGCTGCCGCCGTCAGCGGCGACGCCTCGGCGACGAGGTACGTCGCCTCGATTTCCAGGTACGGCCTGGTGAAGGTGATGTCCGCCGCGCGTGCGGGATCGGCGGCCAGAAACGCCGCGTCCCACGCGCCGGTCGCTGCGTCATCGGCCATAAGTCCCGCGGACTCGTAGGTGACGAGCTCGACGCCGGTGCCAAGATGACGACCGAGCTCGTGCGCGAGATCCACCGCCATGCCGCGCGGCGCGCCCGTGTGAGGGTCGCGCCCCGCCAGCAGTGCGTTGCCGAGATTGATTCCGATGCGCAGGGTGGGCCGTGCTATCAGGGCAGCTGACAGACGAAGCTGTCCGCGGAGTCGATGCTGCCGCTCTCTTTGTAATGCGCGACCTGCGGATACGGGCAGAGCGGCCGCGTGCGATCGATCGTCCCGCTCGTGCTGTGCGATGCCTCGACGCGCGCGGGCGCCTGTCCCTTCTCGACCCACTGCTCGAGCGACGGCATCATGTCGAAGGTGTTCGGCCCCTCGCCGCCGCCGCAGTGCCCCATGCCGGGCACCATGAAGAGCGTCATCGAGCGAGACGCGTTCGACGTGCCCAGCGTGCTCTGCACGCTCTTGTAGAAGTTCACGCTCGCCAGCGGCGAGATGTCCTGGTCGCTCCAGCCCTGGTAGGTCAGCAGCTTTCCGCCGCGCGCGAAGAACGCGCCGAGGCCCTTCGGATCGATCGCCGTCAGCAGGCCCTGGAGCTTCTGCTCCGCCTTCGCCAGGTCGCGATCGACGTCGAAGGTTCGCCAATCCCAGTTGGGATCGTCGAACACCATGTATCGGAACTGATCGAGCGCCGTGTCGTACGGATCGGGGCCGCCGATGAGCAGCCCCCACGCGAGCTCGGTGCCTGGCTGATAGGTCCCGAAGATCTCCTGCCCGGTGCCCGCGCTCTTGAACGGTCCGAGGATCGTCCTGACCGACTGCACCTGCTTCGGCGTCAGGCACGATGCGTCATCGGCGGCCTTGCACGCCATCACCTGGGGATCGAAGTGACACGCCCTCGGATCGGAGATGAGCCCGTCCTTCAATCCGTCGAGCGCGTCGCACGCCGCCAGCACCTGCCGGTGAATCGCCGGGTATTTCTCCTTCGGGATGCGCGTGTCCGGATCCTTCAGCGTCTCGAGTCCCATCCAGATGCGCCACGTGTCGAGATGCGTCTTCGGGTTCGCCGCCGCGCCGGCGATGATGCCGTCGAAGTCCTCCGGATATCGCGTGGCCTCGGTCAGCGCCTGTCGGCCGCCCGTCGAGCAGCCGTTGAAGTACGAGCGTGTCGGCGCGCTGCCATAGAACGCATCGACGAGCGCCTTCGCCTTCACCGTCATCTCGTGCTCGGAGCGATAGGCGTAGTCGATCAGTTTCTCCCGATGTCCGAGCGCGAAGCTGCCGCCCGGCGTGCTGTGGCCCGTGTCGGTTGACGTCGTCGCGTAGCCGCGCGCGAGCGCCTGCGCCATGGCGGGATAGCCGATCGTCCCTGCCCAGCCGCCGTTGCCGACCGCCTCGAACTTGCCGTTCCACCCGGCCGCGGGCATCCACACTTCGATCTTGATGTCGGAATCCGCGCTCGGCCGGAGCGTCGCCGCGACGCGGCAGAACGCCGGCAGCTGCGCGAATCGCGCCGTGTTCTGCGCGTTGCCACCGCCGCCGGGCGCCTTGAACCCGCCGGCGGGCACGACCTCGGCTCGAGTAATCGTCGCGTTCTCGAGCGTCAGCATCATCAAGCTGTCGCAGGACGTGGACCCGGCATGCGCGCGACCCGCGCTTCCGAGCGCAATGACGACGGCGAACAGGACGGCGGGCGCGATCTTCATAGGTCGTCCTCCAGGCGAGGGCATTCTAGCCGCATTGGTGACACGTGACGGGATCAACCGGTTGTCTGCGCTGAGGGAGAGTAGAGTCACCCGCGATGGAGACCGGCAACCGCGCTGCTCGCGAAAAACGAGCGAACGGGTGCACGGGCGTCTGGTCCAGCCGTTGCTCGTCTTTCATCTTTCATCTTTACGGGAACGGAGGCGGCCGCGGGACCGCGCATGGACCACGGATACATCCGGCCGCTTCGCAGCGCGGCCGTCGCTGTCGCACTTATTTTCGCGGGATTCTCGATCACCGGCGGACGCGCGCCATCCGCGCAGACATCGCCTTGCCCCGGGCCGAACCCGATCGTCTGCGAGAACTCGAAGACTGGCAACCCCGCGTCGGAATGGGATGTCACCAACGGCGGCGACACGAGCATCGCGGGCTTTGCCACCGATATCAGCGTCAATCACGGTGACACCGTTCATTTCAAGATCAACACCCCATCCACCTCGTACAACATCGAGATCTACCGGATGGGCTACTACGGTGGCCTCGGCGCTCGGCGTGTCGCCACGATCTCTCCTTCCGTCACCTTGCCGCAGTTTCAGCCGAACTGTCTTTCGAATCCCGCCACGGGGCTGATCGACTGCGGCAACTGGCAGGAGTCGGCATCGTGGTTGGTACCGTCTGACGCGACGTCGGGCATCTACTTCGCGAAGCTCAATCGGCTCGATGCGAGCGGCCGCAACCACATCTACTTCATCGTTCGCAGCGACGAGCGCCAATCCGACCTCCTGTTTCAGACGGCCGACACGACGTGGGAGGCCTACAACGCGTACGGCGGCAACAGCCTGTACGTCGGCTCGCCGGCCGGACGCGCGTACAAGGTCAGCTACAACCGCCCGTTCATCAACCGCACGGCCAACGTTCGCAGCTCGCCGTTCTACACGGAGTACCCGATGATCCGCTGGCTCGAGGCCAACGGATACGACGTCAGCTATTTCGCCGGCGTCGACATGGATCGCTTTGGTCAGAAACTGCTCGAGCACAAGGTCCTTCTCTCCGTCGGCCACGATGAGTACTGGTCCGGCGGCCAGCGGGCCGCCGTCGAGGCCGCGCGCGCCGCGGGGGTGCACCTCGCGTTCTTCAGCGGCAACGAGATCTTCTGGAAGACGCGCTGGGAGCCCAGCATCGACGGCACCGTCACACCGTACCGCACGCTGGTGTCGTACAAGGAGACGCACGCCAATCAGAAGATCGACCCGACTCCGGCGTGGACGGGCACATGGCGCGACCCGCGATTCAGTCCGCCCGCCGACGGTGGAAGACCGGAGAATGGGCTGAGCGGCACCATCTTCACCGTCAATTGCTGCACCGACGCGATTCGCGTACCCGCCGAGTACGCGCATCTGCGCTTCTGGCGGAACACCACCGTCGCGGCGCTGCCGCCCGGCGGCGTTGCCACCATGCCACAGGGCACGCTCGGCTACGAATGGGACGAAGACCTCGACAACGGCTTCCGGCCCGCGGGCCTGACGCGGTTGTCCGCAACCACGCTCAGCGTCCCGGAGCACCTGCTGGACTATGGCACAAACTACGGGCCAGGCACCGCCACGCACAACCTGACGTTGTACCGGCATGCCAGCGGCGCGTTGGTCTTCTCGGCGGGCACCGTCCAGTGGTCGTGGGGCCTCGACGCCGCGCACGACCTGCCCTCGTCTCCGGCCGATTCACGGATGCAACAGGCGACGGTGAACCTGCTTGCGGACATGGGGACACAGCCCGCGACGCTGCAGTCAGGTCTCGTCCTCGCGTCAGCCTCCAACGATCACACTCCGCCGTCCTCGGCGATCACGTCGCCGTCGGCTGGCGCGGTTGTCGTCGCGTCTCAGACGATTCAGATCACCGGCACGGCGTCGGATTCGCTGGGCCTCGTCTCTGGAGTCGAAGTCTCCGCTGACAACGGCGTCACGTGGCATGCCGCCGTGGGTCGCGAAACATGGACCTACGCCTGGCAGGTCGGCGCCAGCGGCCCAGTCACCATCCGCGCGCGCGCGATCGACGACAGCGGCAATATCGAATCGCCGGGGCCAACCGTGTCGGTCCTGGTCCTCAACGCTCCATGTCCGTGCAGCATCTGGAATCCCGCGACGGCCGTGCCGGCGATTGTCGATGGAAACGATGACGCGGCGGTGGAGCTCGGCGTCAAGTTCCGCAGCGAGGTCAACGGGTTCATCACCGGGCTCCGCTTCTACAAGAGCGCGGCAAACACCGGCGCGCACGTCGCGCATCTCTGGACGACCGACGGGACGCTGCTCGCATCCGCGCCGTTCACGACGGAGACGGCGAGCGGCTGGCAGGCAGTCTCGTTCCCCCCGGTCGCGGTCACGGCCAATACCGTGTACATCGCGTCGTATTACACGCCCACCGGACATTATTCAGTGACGCGTGACGCCTTCACGAGCGCCGGCGTCGATACGCCGCCGCTGCATGCGCTGGCGAACGGGACGAGTGTCAACGGCGTGTATCGCTACGGCGCGAGCGGATTCCCGAGCCAGAGCTACAACGCCACGAACTATTGGGTCGATGCGGTGTTCATCGACACACTGCCGCCCGATACCACGCCGCCGACCGTGACCGGCATGAATCCGGCTGCCGGCGCGGTGGGCATTGCTGTCGGGACCAGCGTACGAGCCACGTTCAGCGAGGCGATAGACCCGGCGACCGTCACGACGACGACGTTCGAGCTTCTCGATCCCGGCCTGACGCCTGTCGCGGCGACGGTCAGCTATGACGTCGTCACGTGGACCGCGATGCTCACGCCCACGGCGCCGCTCGCCGCGGGCGGTACGTACACCGCTCGCGTACGCGGCGGACAGGCGGGCGCGCGGGTAACGGACATGCGCGGCAACGCATTGGCCGCCGACGTGACCTGGAGCTTCACGACAGCGTCCGAAGGATGCCCGTGCAGCATCTGGGATCCGGCGTCTGCCGCTCCCGCGACCGCAGACACGGGCGACGCCAGCGCGCTCGAGCTCGGCGTGAAGTTCCGCAGCGATGTCA
>QHWQ01000388.1 GCA_003222635.1 Acidobacteriota bacterium
GTCTCGAGCGTGACGCGCGTGTTCGTGCAGCAGAAGCTGCGCAGCATCGCGATTCTCAAGTGCGTCGGCGCCTCGTCTCGCGAAATTCTTGCGGTCTACATGACGCAGGTGCTGCTGCTCGGTATCGCGGGGAGCCTCCTCGGCGTCGGCATTGCCGCCGCGGTGATCGCCGCGGTGCCCGCGGTCGTCGGCAACATCGGCGCGGTCTTTCACGTCGAGTACGGTCTGACGACCACCGCCGTGACGCAGGGATTTGCGGTCGGCCTGCTCGTTTCCGTGCTCTTCTCCGTGGTGCCGCTGCTCGATGTGCGGCACGTGAAGCCGTCGCTGCTGCTGCGGCACGACATTCCGCCGCTGGCGCGCGTCGACTGGCTGAAGTGGGGCGTGACCGCCCTCGTCTCGAGTACGCTCGTCGCGGTCGCGGCCTGGCAGGCGGGATCGCTTCGCGTCGGGCTGATGCTGTCGGGCGGTTTCGTCGCCACCGCGTTCGTGCTGCACCTGGCGGGACTCGCGCTCGTCCGCGCGGTGCAGCCATTGCGCTACGCGCGATCGTTCGCGCTGCGCCAGGCGGTGCTCCACATCGTCCGCCCGGGCAATCAGACGCGAGTCGTCCTGCTCGCCGTCGGGCTCGGCACGTTCTTCATCCTCGGCGTGCGGACGCTGCAGGCCAACCTGCTGCAGGACTTCGCCGTCCAGATCGGCGAGGACGCGCCCGACATGTTCCTGATCGACATCCAGGAAGATCAGAAGGACGGCCTCGCGGCGTTCATCGATCAGCAGAACGGCAGCGAGCCGCCGCCCAACGTCATCCCGGTGCTGCGCGCGCGCATCACCGCGGTCCGCGGGCGTGAAGTGAACCTCGAGACCTACGAGCAGGTGCGAGGCCGCGGTTCGCTCTCGCGCGAATACACGATCACCTATCGTCCGCAGCTCAATGCCAACGAGGAGCTGCTGCAGGGACAGTGGTGGAACGCAGGGCCGTCGAGCGGCGAGGCTGAGGTCTCGATCGAAGAAAGCCTGCAGCAGCGCTTCCGCATCAACATCGGCGACCAGATGCAGTTCGACGTGCTGGGACGGACCATTCCCGCGCGCGTGACGAGCATCCGCAAGGTGAACTGGCGCGACTATCGTTCGGGCGGCTTCATGATCGTCTTCCGTCCGGGCCCGTTCGACAACGCGCCGCACTCCTACATTTCGTCCGTCAACGGCCCGCGCGATCCGGCGGCACGCTCGCGGATGCAGGCTGCGCTGGTCGCGCGCTATCCGAACGTCTCGGTCATCGACCTGCGCGAAGTGCTCGACACGATCCAGACCATCGTCGACGGAGTGACGCTTGGCGTGACGGTGGTCGGCGGCCTCGTGCTGTTCTCGGGGATGCTGATTCTCGTCGGCGCCGTCTCCATGACGAAGTTCCAGCGCGTCTACGAAGCGGCGATCCTGAAGACGCTCGGCGCCAGCAGCCGGTTGATTGCGACGATGCTGTTGCTCGAATACGGCGTGCTCGGCGCGATAGCCGGGACCGTCGGCGCGCTGGGCGCCATCGCGCTCAGCTGGGCGGTGGCGCGCTACGCGCTCGATCTGACGTGGCGCGCCGCGCCCGCCGTGACCCTCGTCGGCATTTCGGCCACCGCCATCTGCGTCGCGGCCATTGGCGTGCTCGCCAGCCTCGACGTCCTCCGCCACAAACCGCTGGCAACGCTCCGAGCGGAGTAATCCGCGAGGCAACCAGAGAGGCCGAATGAGCTAAAATCGGGGTTTGTCCGAGCGGAGTACGAGCACCATGGAAGTCGAACAGTACCGCACGCAGTTGCTGCTGAAACGCGGCGAGCTGCTGGGGGGCACCGCCGCCAAACCTCTCCAGTGGACGATGGAAAACAACTCGGGGCGGCAGGGCGACATGGCGGACCAGGCGAGCGGCACCAACGAGGTCCACATCCAGCTCAAACTGAAACAGACCGACGCGAAGATCCTCCAGGCGATCGAAGACGCGCTCCGGCGCATCGACGAAGGCACCTACGGCATCTGCCGCGACTGCGGCGAGCCGATTGCGGATGCGCGGCTGGACGCCATCCCGTGGACGCGCGTCTGCATCGCCTGCAAGGAAAAACAGAAGGCCTGATGTCCTCCGATCTGCCGAAACTGCTCTCCGATTTTGCCGCCGAGCGGGTCGCGCTCGTCGAACGCCACGAGGCGAGCGCGCGCGCGGTGAGCCACTACGACTTCAACAACGCGTATCAGTACGTGATCAACCGCGAGGAGAGCCACCTCTCCTGGCTGCAGAACGCGCTGGCGGAATACAGGATGGCCGTGCCGCCGGCGGGCGCCGCGGCGCTCGCCGCGCCCGAGGCACCGAAGACGGGCAAGAAAATCGAGCCGGCCGCGTTCCGCGGCATCCTCGAGGAGGACGCGCGGCTGCTTGGCGCGTTCGTCGACAGATGGCGGCCGCGCGTCGACGCGGTCTCGCACGCGCGCCATCGCAACATGCTCAACGTCATTCTCGGCGAGTCGATGGAGCACAAGCGCTTCTTCGAGCAGGCCGCCGCGGGCCTCGAAGATCTCCTCGGCCGCCGCACCGGCGGCGTCGAACGCGTCGGCGCGGTGCTGCCGACCAGGTGGCTCGAGTAGCGATCGCGCTCGGCAGCAACCTCGGCGATCGCGACGCCCACCTGCGTGGTGCGGCCGCCGCGCTCAGCTCGGTCCTCACGCATCTTCGCGTCTCCTCATTCCACGAAACCGAACCGGTCGGCGTCGCGGTGCCGCAGCCGATGTTTCTCAATGCGGCGGTGGTTGGGGAGTCGGACCTGTCTGCCCCCGCGATCCTCGACGTGCTGCTGGCGATCGAACAGGGGTTCGGCCGCGAGCGCCCCTATCCATACGCGCCGCGCACCATCGATCTGGATTTGATTCTCTGCGGCGATGCCATCATCGATACGCCCGGCCTGACGGTGCCGCATCCACGCTTCCGCGAGCGCCTGTTCGTGCTCGAGCCGCTCGAGGAGATCGCGCCGGATTGGGTGGACCCGGTGACCGGGAAGACGGTCGCCGAAATCTTGCATGGGTTAACGCGTGGCTGAGTTCCCCGTTGTTGCCGTCATGAACACCAACCCCGACCTTGTCGAGC
>QHWQ01000126.1 GCA_003222635.1 Acidobacteriota bacterium
ACCGAAATGGCAAAGGTCCAGCGGGAACGGGAACGGGCGCGTAAACCCACAACGACGCAGGAGAAGATGCTCAAGGAGATGCTCGCCGAATCGAAGATGAAGTGATTGGCCAGCTACGCAAACGCGTAGGCGTGATTCCGACTCAGGAGAGCAGTCCGCTCGCCGTAGACCCGAGACGCGGGCACTCCGAGCACCATCGCGGCCTCACGGATGGACAGCCCTGCGACCCGCTGAAGGTCACGCTCGAGTATTCTCTGCCTGATGCGCGTGAACACATCAGCGCCCGCGCACTCTACGAGCACACTCTCGCCGCACGACATCCAACGTCACACCGCGTTGCACGAGGATTGCTGCGGCTATTGCGTCCTCTTCGCGCAGGATGCCGAGCAGTAGATGCTCGGGGCCGATATGGTCGTCAGCCAAGATGTAATCGGCCAGTATCGCCTCCTGCAAGCGCTCCGATTCCCCGGCCGCATACTGCAACACACGCTTCGTTGCAGCATGAAAGGGGATCTCTACAGATAGCGGGATTGGTAGTGCCGGTTCGGGGAGGACCGAGGGAAGCACTTCGATGGAAACCCCCGCATCGCGCAAGATGCCCGAGGTGATGTTGTCGGCAACGCGAATCACACGAGAAGAACGTGCTCGGGTCGAATGGACCCACTGCTGCGCTCACGGGCTTCCTCCAGCGAGAGAAAGAGCACGCCCGCGCCGACTTTGTGTAACGCTCAAACATCGGTGCCCGCCTGGCAACTCTATGATCGGTTGATTTAACACTTCCGCGAGTCGGCTCGCTCCGTCACGATTCGGCTCTTCGGAAAATCCCTTCGCCAACAGAAACAGCCGACAACCCGCTAGACCATCTCACGCGGGAGCAGATGGCTGATGTCATTGAGCGTATCGTCGCCCTGCGCTGCAGCGGGGCTTGATCAACGAAGTCGTGGCGGCGATCAACGACCGCGCATATTGAGGGCGTTCAGGCGCACCGTTGACGGATGGCGTGGCGGCGTTCTATTTTCTGAGCCGCAGATTCGTAACCGCGCCGGTCGGCGCAGACCTGTAAGTTGTAGATGGGATTGTGGTGAGCCGCCTCGGAATCGAACCGAGAACCCGCAGATTAAGAGTCTGCTGCTCTGCCAATTGAGCTAGCGGCCCACTTCTTCATGACCAGGAACACGAGATGCGCTCGTGTGAAGCAGGAAGACCGCTATTTTACCGGCCTCGTCCTGAGCGCCGCAACTCGCTCGCGCGCTGTTCGGATTCGGAAGAGACGTCGCGCAGTTCGTCCGCGATCTCGAGTGCGCGGTCGATCTCGTGCTGCGCCGCGTCATTGGCGCGCTTGGCGCGCTCGGACAGATCGCTGGCGCGTTCGAGCCTGAGCGTCAGCTCATGTTCAATCCCATGCGTCACGGCATCACGAGGCAGGCTACCCATCTCTTTGATTCATTTGAAATTACAAGATGGTTGCCACAAGCGCCGAGGCGGCTGGAGTCATAAATTGACGGAAAAATCAGCGGAAACGCGCCAGAGATTGGGTATCGCACCGCAGCCATACACTCCCCGAGAGAAGGGCGCGCCACACGCGGCCGACGTTATACTCACGGCGCAAGGCGAACCCAGCCGATCGCTAGCTTCCCTTGCCTGGGCCCTGCGGCCTGGGCCGCTGCAGAACGCTCATATCACCTCTGCCCAGATGGTCGCCGCGGGTGCGTTCACGCCTCCCGCCCCTGCGGCCGTGCCCGGTCGTGAAGGCGCGGCGGGGCGCGGCGGCCGCGGTGGCGCGCGCGCCGGCGGCGGCGGACGCGGCAACCAGCCGAGCCCGTACGCGATGCTTCCCGCATTCTGCCGCGTGCAGGCGACGCTCGCGCCGTCGAGCGACTCCGACATCAAGATCGAAGTCTGGCTGCCCGACAGCAGCACGTGGAACGGCAAGTTCCAGGCAGTCGGCAACGGCGGCTGGGCCGGGACGATCGGCTATCCGGCGATGGCCACCGCGCTCGCCGCCGGCTACGCGACGACGAGCACTGACACCGGACACGTCGGCAATACCGCCGCGTTCGCGCTCGGGCATCCCGAGAAGGTCACCGACATCGCGTATCGCGCCGTGCACGAGATGACGGTGCAGGCCAAGGCGATCGTCAACGGCTACTACGGCAGCGCGCCCAAGTACTCGTACTTCAACGGCTGCTCGCTCGGCGGCCGTCAGGGCATCACCGAGGCGCAGCGCTATCCCGCCGACTACGACGGCATCGTCGCGGGCGCCGTCGCATGGGGCGGCATGGAGCGCTACGCCGGCGTCGTCATGAACGGCGCGATGATGCGGAAGACGTCAGGCGGATACATCCCGCCGGAGAAATATCCGGCGATCCACGAGGCGGTCCTGCAGGCGTGCGATGGCCTCGACGGCGTGAAGGATGGTGTGCTCGAGAATCCGCTCGCGTGCCACTTCGATCCGAAGGTGCTGCAGTGCAAGGCCGGCGAGGACACCGTCTCGTGCCTCACCGCGCCGCAGGTGCAGACCGCGACGATGATCTATTCGGATGCGAAGGATCCGAAGACCGGCAAGGTGCTCACCGGCGGGCTGCTGCGCGGAACCGAGTTGCAGTGGGGAACGCTCTACAGCCCCGACGGCTACGGCAACGCCATCGAGGCGATGAAGTACATCGCGATGAAAGATCCGACCTGGGATCCCTCGTCGTTCAACCCTGCGACCGACGTCGAGAAGGCGTTGAAGGGAGATCCGGAAGGCATCCTCAAGTCCGACAACCCGAACATCAAATCGTTCTTCGATCACGGCGGAAAGCTGCTGATGTATCAGGGATTTCAGGATCCGCAGGTGACGTCGTGGAACGCCATCCGGTATCACCAGGCGGTGCTCGACAAGGTCGGCAAGAGCGTCGAGAGCAAGTCGATCGAGCTCTTCATGGTGCCGGGCATGCTGCACTGCAACGGCGGGCCGGGACCTGACACGTGGGATAAGGCCGCCGCGCTCGATACGTGGGTGACGAGCGGGAAGGCTCCGGACCACATCGTCGCGTCACACGCCACCGAGGGCAAGGTCGATCGCACGCGTCCGCTCTGCGTCTTCCCGAAGGTCGCGAAGTGGAATGGGACCGGCAGCACGGACGACGCGGCGAACTTCACGTGCGTCGCCGAGAGCGCGGTCAAAGCGACGAAGTAGCTACCAATCGAATTTGACGACGAGCTGCACGAGACGTGGGCTCGTCGTCGTGTCGGTCACGCGTCCGAACGACGTGCTGTTGACATCGTCGTCCACGACGTAGAAATTCACCGTGTTGAACAGGTTGAAGATGTCGGCGCGCAGGCGCAGGCCCGCCTGTTTCCAGACGCGCACGCGCTTGGAGATCTGCAGGTCGGTGGTGAACTGCGACGGACCATCGAAGGCGAGCACCTCGAGGTTGCCGACCTCGCCGGCCATCGGATTGAAGAACACCTGACCGGGGAAGCCCGCGGCATTGGTGAGCGTGTCGGGGCCAACCGCGCGCCCCGTGTTCGGATCGATGACGCTCGGATCGATCCAGTAGATGATGCCACCGACGTCGCGGATGCCGAGCAGCTTCTGCAGATCGCTCCTGCTGAGACTCGTCCGCGCCGTCTGACGGAACGAGCGCGCAACCCGGTTGAACGTGCCGCGCTGCGCGATGATCGAAATCGGCGCGCCGCTCTGCCAGTGGACGATGGCGCCGGTCTCCCAACCGCCGAAGAATTCGTTCAGCAGCCCGCCGCGGTTCAGCCATCGCTGTCCCTGACCGAACGGCAGGTCGGCGATCACGTTGCCGTTGATGACATGGGTGACGTGAAACTCGGATCGTCCTTCGTCGAGCTGCGGCCGCGCGTTGTCGAGGAACGGCTCGAAGCGTTCCTGCGTCGTGCCGAGTGAATTGGTGCGCGTATTGGCCAACGTGTAGTTGACCTGACCCAGCACGCCGCCCTGCACCTGACGCCGCAGCTCCAGCTGCAGCGCGTTGTAGTTGCTGAAGCCGCCGTTCCCAATCAGATCCGCGGCGTAGATGCCCGGGTTCGGCAGGAATGCACGGCGCGCCTGCGCGCCGACCGCCGCGGTAGCGCTCGTCTCGTAGAAATCCGCGAGCGCGGCGACCTGTCCCGTCTGAATCAGGTTGCGCACGGTCGCGTTGGTGAGAAATCCGCCGCCGAAGCCTGGAATCACCGTCAACGGCTCGCTGCCGAGAATGAACGGGTTGAAGGCCGGATTGAACACGCCGGTGAACTGCAGCGCCAGGAAGCCGTTGCCGCGCGCGCGCAGGAAGTCGTCCTGAAAGGCGCCGCGCGGGTTCATCTGATTCAGATCGACGCCGCGCCAGAGGCCGCGTCCGAACGTGCCGACGTATCGCGCCTCGCCCGTGAAGCTCCCCGGCAGCTCGCGCGAGACGCCGACGCTCGTCTGATGCACGCGAGGCTGCCTGATGTTCGGATCGATGCCGAACCCGACCGCGCGCGCCGCGTTGCTCGTCGCCGCGTTATCGCCGACGGTGATCGTTTCCTCGTTGACGAAGGTCAGCGAATAGCCGCCGCGCACCGAGGTGCGGCCGTCCTTGAACGGATCCCACGCGAAGCCGACCGTCGGTCCGAAGTTGTTCAGATCTTTCTTGTAGAAATCGCCGTTGACGAAGCCGACGGTGCCGTTGGGATCGAGCAGCACGTCGCGCACGCTGCGGCCGCCGAGGACCGGCAGCAACCCGAGGTTGTCGCGCTCGCGGAGCGGGCTGTCGTACTCCCACTTCACGCCGCCGCGCAGCGTCACGTTCGGCTTCCACCGCCAGTTGTCCTGCAGGTACGTCGTGATGTTGTCGAGCCGATAGTTGCGATCGTACGGAGCGCCGGCGACGAAGCCCGACGAGGCGCTGCGGACCTGAAACGTCTGGTCGACCGAGGACACCGTGCCGGACAGCCAGGAGAGCAGTGAATTGGCGTTGTTGAGATCCGCGGCGCTGACGCCGCCGGGCAGCTGCGAGGCGTTCAGCTGCACGCCCGAGGGAGCGGAGGCGCTGAAGCCGAAGGCGACGGTCGGGAAGCGCCCGCCGAAATCGTACGAGTCCACGCGAACCTGCTGAAGCGCGCCGCCAAACTGCAGCTCGTGCCGGCCGCGCTGCCATGACGCGCTGTCCGTGTACTGGAACGTGTGCGTCCGGCGGCCCTGGGGCTGGAAGTCGTTCACCGGATTGTCGATGAACGGGACGCTGTAGAGCGCGCTGCCGAACGCTTCGCTCGTCTCGAAGCGCAGCGGCGCCAGGTTGCCGCCGCCGCGCACTTCGTTGGTGATGTTCCCGCCCGCCCACCGCCACGCGCCGACGTAGCGATGCACGTCGAGGTCGGTGAACACGGCCGGACGCAGGTGCACGCCGTCGATGTCGCTGCGATCGTCGATTTCGTGGAACCACGCGTAGTTCGCCTCGAAGTGGTTGGCCGCGTTCGCTTCGTAATCGAGGCGCAGGCCCCACTGGTTGCGCCGGTTCAGTTCGTCCTGCAGGAAGCCGAAGCCCGCCGTATTCAGCACGCGATCCGGCGTCGAGTTGCCGATGTCGAAGTTGTTCACGTTCGACGCGCCGGGCACGTGCGCGAGGATGTCGCGCGCGACGATCGGATCCAGCCGCAGGCCTGCCGCCTGCAGCACGTTCACCGTGTGAATCTGGCGATCCTGCACGCCGACGTAGCGGAAGACGCCCTGCAGGAAATCGTCGTGCGCGGGAATCACGTTGTTCTGCGTGACCTGCGCCGTTTGCCGCGAGCCCTCGTAGTAGCCGAAGAAGAACAGCCGGTCGCGCACGACGGGACCGCCGAGCGAGCCGCCGAACTGGTTGCGGCTCAACGTCGGCTTGGGAAGACGGTCGCGCTCGTTGAAAAAGGAGTTCGCGCCGCGCGCGTTGCTGCGGTTGAACCCGAACAGATCGCCGCGAAACGTGTTCGTCCCCGACGGCGTCACCATGTTGACCGTCGTGGCGCCGCCCGCGGCATCAGCACCCGGCACCGCCGTCGTGATCGTGAACTCGGACACCGTGTCCGACGTCGGGCGATTGGGGCTGTAGTCGAGCGCGTTGGTGCGAATGAAGTTGTCCTGGACGTTGACGCCGTCCTGCATCACCTGCGTCCACGTCGGGCGCCCGCCGTTGATCGCGGTGTCGGTGCGGTTGGCGATGCCCGGCACGCCGGCCTGCAGGCGAATCAGCGCGAGCGGATCGCGCCCGTCGAGCGGCAGCTCGGTGATCTGACGCTGCACCACCGTCTGCGTCACCTCGGGCGTGGTCGTCTGCACGTTGGGCCGCGCCGCGGTCACGTCCACGCGCTCCGCCACCGCGCCGACCTCGAGCCGGACGGTGAGCGAGCGTTCGACGCCGACGTTGATTTCGACGTGCTCGAACTCGGCGGTCTTGAAGCCGCTCAGCGTCACCGTGACCATGTAGATCCCCGGCTGCACCTGCGGGAACAGGAACGCGCCTGCCTCGCTCGTCGTCGCCGTCTGTGTTTGATTGGTCTGCTCGTTGGTGAGCGTCACCGTGGCGCCGGGGAGTGCGCCGCCGCTGGTGTCGAACACGCTGCCGGCCAGCCGCCCGAACGATCCTTGCGCGGCCGCGTCCGCTGCGATCAACAGGCAGACGCATGTGATGATGATGCGCATCAATACGGCACGTTGGAGAGCTTCACGTCGAGTGTAACGCTTTCGCCTTCTTTCAGCGCGACGGCGCGCCCCGCATCGCGCAGCTGCTTCTGGTAGTTCGGAGCCCATTCGCGTCCGATCTCCAGCGCGTCAATCGCGGTGACGACATAACGCCCCGGCGGCAAGCCTTTGATGTCGAACCGCCCGTCCTGATCCGGCCTGCCGGTGCGGATATATCGGAGCGCCGCCATCCCTTCCATCGGTTCGCTCGGCTGCGCGACGACGACGTAGTCCTTCAGCGGCTCGCCGCGGTCGCTGGTCACGCGACCCGCGACGTCGGTCAGCTTGTCGATGAGCACCACTCGCACGTCGGTGATGTCGCCCGCTCCGGCATCGAGCGCAACATCGGTGACGTCATGGTCGTTCACGACGACCTGCTTCAGCGTCCACGCCGGCGGCGTGACGGCCACGAGCACGATTTTTCCCAGCGTGCCTTTGATGGCGAAGCGCCCTTGCTCGTCCACGCGGCCGTTGACGACCGGATCGGCGTAGCCGACGGCGAACATCTGTCCCGGGTTCGCGGGACGCGCGAGGATGCGAGGCGTCCCGGCAGGCCGCGGCGCCGTGCCTTCGAATTCCACCGTGCCTGTCAGCACCACCGGCGGCAGCGTCGTCACCTTGAGTCCGTCGATGCTCCTGTCGCCAACCGTGATCGGCGTCGCGACGAACTCCATCTCGCCGTCCACGGGGACGCGAACCTGGAGGAAGTGATCGCCGGGCGGTACGTTCGCGACCGTGAACGTGCCGTCGGGGGCAACCGTTCCACCGAACACCGAAAAGAAGTCGGTGTCGGCGTTGCCCTGGACGCTGACCGTGCCGCCCGCGGCGGGACGTCCTTTCGAGGTCATGGCAACGCCAGGCACCTGCGCCATGCGCATCGCCAGCAACGAGAACGTGATCGGGACTTCCTGACCCAGGCCGATGCTAATCGTCTGCGCGTCACGCACGTTCGGCGTGCCGGGATAAAACGTCTGCAGATATCCCTCGCTGCGATCGCTGTTGGCGCCGCCCGCCTGCACGACGTTGATGAACGTCTGCTGTCGCGCGCTGACAATGTAGTCGCCGGGCATCAATCCGAACAGGCGGAACTGTCCGAGGTCATCGCTGCTGGCGGGGGGCGCCGCGTACGTGAGACGCCGCTCGCCGCCAGGCGAATAGGAATAGCGCTGCGCCTGCACCTGCGCGCCGGCGATCGGTTCGCCGAATTCGTCGGTGATGCGGCCGGCGATCACGCTGCCTCGAGGAAGCGAGAGATCGAGCTGCGCCAGGTGTTGTCCTTCCGCGACCGCAATCGGCCGTCCTGGTTCGAACGGCCGCCGCTGTCCGTACTGCAGCGAGACGTATCCCGCCTTGCTCGCGCTCAGCGTGTAGCGGCCGGCGGGAACGTCGACGAACTCGTATCGGCCGTCGCCATCCGTCGTGACGACGCGCCGTACGTTGCCTTCCGCCGCGAAGATCGCGATCTGCACGCGGCGCAGCGGCTGGCCGCTGTCGGCGGCCACCACACGTCCCTGCAGACGCGCTGATCCTGTCGGCGTGCTCTTGGTGGTGTCGCGGGGCGGAAGAATACCTTGCGCGTGAGCCGCGCCGAGCGTGATGACGACGGACGCGGTAAATGCGCCGACGCTGCGTGTCACGGAATTGGATTGTAAGGCTTGGAATGGCTGATGGGCGGTTGGGCCTCACTCGACCGTGCGTAATCGGCACAATATCAAGGCCGAGTTTGTACCTGAACCGGTGTTTTCGCCCGCAAATCGCCCCCGCGTACGGCACAAAGCGTGCTCCGTTTATTCACGCCCTCTCCTCCCTTGAGCAGTATGGTTATGTCATTCCGTCTCGACGACGGCTTGGCGTGAATCAACTGGTGCCCTTCAGGTGCCTCACACCATTTTGATCGTCGATCGTGATCCCCGCACTCGCGCGTCGTTGGGTCGAGTTCTGTCAGACGAGGGCTACCACGTCGTCACGACGACGACGTTCGAGGATGCGAGTGCCAGTCTCGCGATGACGAAGCCGGACGCGATCATTGCGGATATCCGTCTGGGTGCGTATAACGGCCTGCACCTGATCTTCCGCGCGCGCGGCATCCTTGCGGACGTCGTCGGCATTGTCATCGATGCGGCGATCGATCCCGTGCTGGAAGCGGAAGCGGCCGCGGCGCAGGTCGCATACCTCGCGAAGCCGCTCGAGCGGGAGCAGCTGCTGCCTCTGCTCGACAGGCGATTGCGTGAACGCGCGGATCCGCGTCCGGCCAACGCACGGCGATGGCCGCGCAAACGTACGGACGAGGCCTCCGCGGTGATGGCGAAACGCCCGGCCAAGGTCATCGAAATCAGTTACGGCGGTCTTCGTCTCGAGACGGACGAGCCCGTTGAAGCGATTGTGGGGAGCGACCAGGTCATCGATTTGCCTGCCGCCGGGGTCTCGGTGCACACGCGATCGGTCTGGACGCGCCGCTTCGAATCGGGAAAGTCGTGGGCGGGAGTGGAAATCGACGACAGCGATCCCGTCGTCATCGATGCGTGGCGGCGTTTCGTGGATCGGAACTGATGGCCTGCGAGCCGGGGCTCGCGTAGCGAGCAGGCCTGCCCAGCCGAAGCGCGCGTCGCGCGCGAAGGCTGGCGCGCCCGCTGCCCCTGATTTTATTGGCGTTCCGTCAAACCCCCGACCACCCGAAACCACTGCGAGCCGCTACCGATTGTCAGTCATTTGTCAGTCGGTTCGCATCTGGGCCAGGAGCAGAAAGTCGCAAGCGGAGACTGACCACTCGACCAGAAGCTATATCAAATCGGCTCGCTTCCACGACTCTCGTGCCAGAAGGCAAGAATCTCGATCCGCTCCGGATTAGTAACCACCCAGTAATAGACGTAGTAACGAATTCGCGCGAGGTGCAGCCGGCGAACGCCTGCCAGAGAGACGTTCAACGCACGAGCACCTGCTTCAGGTTGGACGGAGATGACTGAGGCGGCGCGTTCGAGTTCTTCGCGGATAGCGTTCGGCGCCTTTGATCGCTTGAGACGCCACCAGTCTTCAGCTGCGCGAATCTGCCCTTTGGCGAGATCGCTGATATCGATGTCGAGCGGTCGCGTCACTCCCGGCTACGCATCTCGGCGAGAAGGTCTTTTAGTGGTGAACTCTGACCCCGCCGACACTGGGCGATGGCCTCGAGCAGCATCTTCTCGGTTTCGGCATCTGCCTCGAAGGTTTCGTCTCCTTCGAGCGCCAAGACCGTTACCGACGCACCTTCCGGCAACTCCGCATCGAGCTCGACCCGGCCATCAACAACTTTTCCTGGCGCGATCCTCATTCGGGCATTCCTCACTGGCTATTCTAGCCGCGCACCATGAACCACGGCACGCGCGGTTACAAACCCTGCATCGGAGTAGCGAATGTCGGCCTGAATGTCCTCACGCGTGAGTCGCGGATACGCGTCAAGGAGGTCCGTTCCGAGGCGCCTTCCCTCAACTTCAGAACGATCAGCTCCACCGGAATCCGCGTTCCACGGATTACGGGCTTGCCGAGCATCACCTCGGGATTCACTTCGATGCGGTCCGTGAGAGGCATTCCGAACTTCCAGCAGGAGGTTAGCACCATCATGGATTTCGACCCTCGCGACTACGACTCCCGCGACGAGGCGCGCTCGCCCGATCGTGATCTCGAATCGCGCGATCGCGAGCTCGACCCGCGCGAAGCGTTCACGCGCGACGTCAATCTGCCGCGGGGAACGGAACGCGAGATCGTGCGCCATCGCGACCGCGAGTACACCCTGCGCGGGTCGGGTCATCGATGCACGATCGTCTTGTCGGCGCACTCGAGACCTGCTGCCGCCAGGGTGAGATGCTGCGTATTCAAAACCGACACGTGGACTGGGAGCAGCACCAGATCGCGATTCCCGGCTCCAACGCGAAGGACGCGGAGAACCGTCGTATTCCGTTCGATCCGCAGGGGCGACTCGCGCCCATCCTGAAGCGTCGTGCCTCGCTCGGGCCGAGCGCGTACGTCTTCGGCACAGAGTCAGGAGAATTCCAGCAAAGCTTCAAGGCGGCGTGGGAGGCTCTGCTTCTGCGCTCGAGTGGGCACGAGACGAAGCGTGTCAAGCCGGGCGCCTGGGTGGATCGCGATCGAGTCAGGCTCCGACAGATTGACCTGCACTGACGTGCGTCACGAAGGGGCTTGTCGCCTCCTCGCGGATGGCGGCGTAGACATCCGCACCATCCAGTTGATGCTCGGCCATGCCGACATCAAACAGACGCAGCGGTATCTGAACATCACGGACGAAGAGTTGCGGAAAGCGATGACGGGTGTATGGGAACGCCGCCGCCAGCTCCGGGCGGTCGGCCAATAGATTTGGTCCGGCTGAAGCCGGACACCACGTGCGACAACTGGAGGCGTCTGTGAGCTGCTACGGATTGTCAGTCATTTGTCAGTCGGCTGATCGAAAAGTGGCGCGCCCTACAGGATTCGAACCTGTGGCCTTCGGCTCCGGAGGCCGACGCTCTATCCAGCTGAGCTAAGGGCGCCTGTGGCGCGCCCGGCAGGACTCGAACCTGCGACCTACGGATTCGAAGTCCGGCGCTCTATCCAACTGAGCTACGGGCGCACGAGCGTGCATCATAACATGCACGATAACTTGCGTTCGGTGCGGTCGAGCCCCACAATACGGCTGCTCATCCCACACACATCCTCGCGAGGAGGGACACCGATGATCGCGCGTCTTGCGGCGGCGGGCCTGATGGTCATGCTTGCTGCGCCGGCATTCGCCCAGGGCACTCAGCCATCCAATCAGCAGCAGAACGATCAGAACGCCACCACGTACGAAGAAAAGGTGGTCGTCACCGCTTCGAAATCGGAGGAGCAGCTGGTGAACGCGCCGGCGGCGGTCAGCGTGATCTCGACGGAGACGATTCAGAATTCGCCGGCGACCAACATCGGCGATCTGCTGCGCGCCGTGCCCGGCGTCAACGTCTCGCAAACCTCCGCGCGCGACGTCAACATCACGACGCGCGGCGCGACCTCGACGCTCTCCACCTCGCAGCTCGCGCTCGTCGACGGCCGCAGCGTCTATCTCGATTTCATCGGGATGGTGATGTGGGATCTCGTGCCGACCAATCCGGACGAGATCCGGCAGATCGAAGTGATCCGCGGTCCCGCGTCGGCGATCTGGGGCGCCAACGCGATGACCGGCGTCGTCAACGTGATCACGCGCACGCCGCGCGAGCTCGCGCGCAGCGGCAGGGGCACGCAGCTGACGATCGGCGTCGGCACGTTCAACCGCAATGTGACCGGCGTCGATGCGCTCGGCAACCCGCTCACGCGCGACGAGAGCTCCGGCTCGATGTTCTACGTCAACGGGTCGCACGCTGAAGCCGTCAACGATCGCTGGGCGTTCAAGCTGGCGGCGGGCTACCTGACGCAGGATCCACTGCCGCGGCCGATTGGCGTCATTCCGAACTCGTTCCTCACCCCGTATCAGAGCTTCACGAACGAAGGGACCGAGCAGCCGAAGTTCGACGGGCGCGTCGATTACGACCTCGCGAACAACAACGGCACCGTCAGCGTCGAAGGGGGCGTCGCCGGCACGCAGGGGTTGATCCACAGCGGCATCGGCCCGTTCAACGTCTCTAAAGGCTCGAAGCTCGGCTACTTCATGACGCGCTATCAGAAGGGCGGGCGGCGCGTCGCGTTCTTCACGAACCTGCTAAACGGCAACGCCAACAACCTCCTCGCGTTCCAGCCGAACGGCCGTCCGCTGCCGCTCGACTTCAACACGAAGACGTTCGACGTCGAGGCCAACGACGTCAAGGCGATTGGCACGACGCACGTGCTCAGCTACGGCGGCAACTTCCGGCACAACACGTTCGACATTTCGCTGGCGCCTGCGCCGGGCGCGGACACGCGCAACGAGGGAGGCGCGTACGCGCAGGACGAGATCTTCCTGGGCAAGTACTTCCGCTGGGTGGTCGGCGGGCGCGTCGACAAGTTCTCGTCGATTGACAACGCGGTCTTCTCGCCGCGCACGACGCTGATGATCAAGCCGCAGGCGGACCACACGTTCCGCGTGTCGTTCAACCGCGCGTTCCGCGCGCCGTCGTTCATCAACAACCACATCCAGACGACGATTCTCAATCAGGTGGATCTGCGCCGCGTCGCCCCGATCCCGCAGCTGTCGCCGTTCATCTTCCCGATCAGCGCGGTCGGAAACCCGGGTCTCAATCAGGAGACGATGACCGCGTACGAGCTGGGGTACACGGGCGTGCTGAAGAAGCGCGCGACGGTGACCGCGGCCGTTTACTGGAACAACACGGACAACGGGATCTACTTCACGCCCACGGTGTTCTACGGCGCAACGAACCCGCCGCCCGGCTGGCCGCTGCCGCCCGCGGTGCTGGCGCTGCTCGCGCTCAACAACCCGCCGGTCGTCCTGCCGCAGTCATTCACGTATCTGAACTTCGGCAGGATCAAGGACAAAGGGATCGAGCTCGGCGTCGACGGCGCGGTGAACCGCCACCTGAACGTCTTCACGAACTACTCGTATCAGTGGATGCCGAAGATCGAAGACTTCCCGCCGGGCACGGGCATCGCGGATATCAACTGGCCGTCGAAGAACCGCTTCAACGCCGGCTTCGACTTCAACTACCAGCATCTGCTCGGCAACATGTCGGTGAACTACACCGACTCCGCGTACTGGCAGGACGTGCTCGACGTCCGCTTCGCGGGAACGACGGACCCCTACACGACGGTGAACGCCGGCATCGGCGTGAAGTGGCTCCGCGATCGGGTCACGACGAGCCTGAAGATGATGAACATCGGCAACGAGCAGGTGCAGCAGCACATCTTCGGCGACATCGTGAAGCGTCAGATTGTCGGCGAAGCGAGATTCACATTTTAACCACGAAGAACACGAAGAAACGAAGGACGCGAGGAAGAATTTTATTTCTTCGCGTTCTTCGCGACCTTCGTGGTTAAAACAGTTTTCAGGTCTGGCCCTCTGGCTGTCCTGAGTCCGCGCCACGGATCGCCTGCCGCTTTCATCCGCTGATCGAAGCTGGCGATCGTGAAGTCGCGCGGCGAGACGCCCTCTTCGACTTCGTCCCACGTCAGCGGTGTCGAGACGCCGGCGAATTCGCTCGCGCGGGCGCTGTAGGCGCTCGCCAGCGTCTTGCCGAGCACGTTCTGCATGTAGTCGACGTAGATGCGCCGCCCGCGCGCCTTGATCGAGCGCTCGACCGTCGCCTGCTTCGGATGCTGATTGGCCACCATCGTCGCGACGATCTGCGCGAACAGAAACCCGGAATCGTACGAGGTGCCCGGCGGCATCGGCACGTAGACGTGCAGCCCGCCGGCGCCGGAGGTCTTCGCGAAGCCGGTCGTCTTCAGCGTGGTGAGCGCATCGCGCACCCAGAGCGCGACGTCCAGGACCCTCCGATACGGGAGATCGTCCGGCGGATCGAGATCGATCGCGATGTGATCGATCTCGCCGGACGCATCGGCGCGCGAGAACCACGGATCCTGCGAGATCGATCCGAGCTGCGCGGTGTAGAGGAGCGTCGTCAGCGATCCGCCGACCAGATGGGGGCGCGTCTCGTTGCCGGTGCTCACGCGCTCGATGCGCACGCCCGCCGGCACCTTGTCGGGCGCGCGATGCTGGTAGAACGGCGCGCCGGCGATGCCGTTCGGATAGCGCTTCATCACGAGCGGCCGATCGGCCAGGACCGGCAGGATCATCGGCGCCACTCGGACGTAGTGGCGAAAGAGATCGCCTTTGGTAAGCTTCAACTTCGGCCAGAACGGCTTGCGAAGGTTGGAGACCTCGAGCCGGCCGCCGGGAAAGATGAGGACACCTCCGCCCGGGCCGCGCTCAATCTCGTCGAGTTGCGTCAGCAGCGATTGCAGAGCGCTCTTTGTGGGCCCGCTCGCGCCTGGCATCAATCTCCAATCCCTCGAAGACGGGCCGGCGAAGGCGGCCGTCCTTCGTCCAACCGGAGAACTGTACCCGAACCGCGAGCTTCGGCTTCACCCAGTGCGCGCGCTCGTTCGTTTCCGGGACGACGGCGAACGGCGAGGTCCTGCTCTTGAGCGCGTGCAGCTGCTTCCACACGAGACCGAGCTGCGCGTCGGTGAAGCCGGAGGCGACGCGGCCGACATAGCGCAGCTCGACCTGCTCGTCGGGAATACCGAGCAGCAGCGCGGCGAAGAAGGGACGTGAGCCGCGCGGCTCGCTCCAGCCGCAGACGAAGCAGGTATGCGTCATTACGCCGCGTGCGGACGTTTCCTGTGCGCTTTCGCCGTTGTCTTTTTCGCGCGAGCAGCCGTCTTCTTACCCGCACCTTCCAACGACTGCCGCAGGCGCTCCATCAGGTCGACCACTTCGGTGGGACGCTCGTCCACGTGCTCGACGAGATGCGCCTCCGTGCCTTTCATCTTCGCCTTGATGATCTTCATCAGGTTCTCGCGGTACTCGTCCTTGTACTGCGACGGATCCCACTCGCCGGCGAGGTTCTCGACGAGCGTGCGCGCCATCTGCAGCTCGGGCTTGCGGATGTCCTTCGCGGCGGGGAAGTGGTACTCGCCGATGTCGACGAGCTCCTCGGCGTAGCGCATCA
>QHWQ01000389.1 GCA_003222635.1 Acidobacteriota bacterium
ACGGCCATCCTCGGCTTCTGCGAGCTGGCGCTCAGCGGCATGGCGCCCGACGCGCCCGAACGCGGCGATCTCGTGGAGATCCGCAACGCCGGCGAGCGCGCGGCGGGGCTCACGCGTCAGCTCCTCGCCTTCAGCCGGCAGCAGGTGCTGCAGCCGAAGGTGCACGGCCTCAACGGCCTGGTCAACGGCGTGCTGCCGATGCTTCGCCGACTGGTTGTCGAAAACATCGAGATCGCCGTCTCGCTCGAATCGGACCCCTCCAACATCAAGATCGACGCCACACAGCTCGAACAGATCCTGATCAACCTCGTCGTGAACGCGCGCGATGCCATGCCGACCGGCGGCCGCCTGACGATTGGCACACGCACCGACGATGCGACCGACACGGTGGCGCTGATCGTCGCGGATACCGGCACGGGCATGGACGAGGCCACGCGCGCGCGAATCTTCGAACCGTTCTTCACGACGAAAGGTGTCGGCAAGGGCACCGGCCTCGGCCTGGCGACGGTGCAACGCATTGTCAAGCAGTGCGGCGGCAGCATCGAGGTCACGAGCGAGATGGGAAAGGGCACCGCGTTCCGTATCAACCTGCCGCGCGTCGCGCACGCGGCGGTGGTGCACGCAGAGGGACGCCACGCCGCCGCTCGCCTGGCCGGATCGGAGACGGTGTTGATCGCCGAAGACGATCCTGCCGTCCGGCTGCTCGCGCGCCTCTTGCTCCGGCGCGGCGGGTACACAGTGCTCGAAGCGGGCAGTGCCGCGGAAGCGATTCTGGTCGCGCAGGACTGTCCCAAGCCGATCGATCTCCTGCTGAGCGACGTCATCATGCCGGACTCGGGCGGCACGCCGCTGATCGACCGCCTGCGGCAGACACGGCCGAACCTGCGCGTCATCTATATGTCGGGGTACACCGACGACGCGATCGTGCACCACGGGGTGCTGGATGAAGGTACGGCCTTTCTGCAGAAGCCATTCACGCCGCAGGCGCTGGCGCAGAAGGTGCGTGACGTGCTCGACGAGGTCATGCAATGACACATCACCTGCTCCTCGTCGACGACGACGACAAGGTTCGCGAGGTGCTGCGGCGATTTCTCGAGGCGGAGGGATACGCGATCACGGAGGCGACGAGCGCCGAGGAAGCCGTGCAGCGTATCGAGGCGTCGTCGTACGCCGTCGCGTTCTGCGACGTGCATATGGCCGGCGCCAACGGACTGTGGCTGGCGGATCAGATCCGCCAGTTGTCACCGGGCACCGCGATGGTGCTCGCGACCGGCGACACGGAAGTGCCGCCCACCGAGAGCCTCCGTGCCGGCGTCGTGTCGTACCTGCTGAAGCCGCTGCGCCGTGACCGTGTCGTCAGCGCGGCAGCCGAGGGAGTGCGGTGGTCAGAGAAGGCGCGCGCACGCGGCGCCGAACGGCGCGGCCGGCGGCAGCTGGGGCCAGCGGCGACGGATTGAAATCCGCAGTGCACGTACGCCGGCTGGTTCTGGGTCGCCGTCACCGCGGCGATGAAGTTGTCGATCAGATGCGCGTCCGGGTTCTGCGGATCGAACGGCAGGTGCACGTAGTTCATCCCCGCCGACTTCACCGCCGCGCCCTCTTCCTCGACCATCGCGCCCTGCTCGCTGGCGAGCCGAAGGTTGATGACCGACTTGAAGCCCATCTTCGCGATCTCGCGGATCGCTTCGGGCCTGGTCGCACCGCCGCACGCAATGGTCGTCTCGACCTGCGCGAACGTCGAGATGCCCGGGATCTCTTTCTTCGTCACCTGCTGCGCGAAGACAAGCGACGACATCAACACGACAAAGAAGGTCGTCTTCATACGCGTCCTCAATGCGTCAGACCATACAGGAGAATATCGATCCCGACCGAATAGGCGTCGGGTGAGAAGCTGAGGAAATACTCCTTTTCCTCGCCCTCGCGCTCCCAGCCGTCGGGAATGTCGTCGTCGTGGATCATCACGACCATGATCCGCCCCTTCTCGTCGACGACCGCGCGCGCGCTCTGACGCCCCGGCGGCAGTCCCCGCTCGGTCACGCCGCCGCCGGTGCGCCGCCACGACTGGATCGACGACATCTGCGGCAGGTGCGTCAGCTCGAACTGCGTGTGCCAGATGGGATGGTCCATCGGCAGGTCGATGATCGGATTCTTGTCGCGCGGCAGCACGCGCCCGATCTGGTCATCGAACTGCTCCTTCGCCTGCGGCCCCCAGTAATCCGAAACGAACGCGAAGCCGCCCTTGAGGAAGTACTCGCGCAGCTGCTTCACCTCTTGATCGCTGAAGACGGCGGTGCCCGCATCCTCCAGCAGGATGAACGGACATTGGAAGAGCGCCTGGTCAGTCGTGCGGACGACGACGTATTCAGGGTCAGTGTGGTTCGGCTGTTTGGTGACGCGCGTGCGCGTCAGCTCGGCGAGCCGCACGCTGAAGTTGATGTCGGCGCCCGGATAGTCGGTGTCCCATCCGCGCTTTTCACGGCGGTTGCTCGTGAACTGCAGCCGGCACATGTTGAACGCACCCTTGAAGCTGTTCGCGGTGGGATAGCGCGGCGGCGTGTAGCCGTAGTAGCCGCTGAAGATCTGCTGCGCATACGCCACGGCCGCTGCACCGCCTGTCCCGACGGCGATGAGCGCCACAACGACGGCGATGGTCCATCTGCGCTGCATGACGCCCCCTATGGTAGTTCCATAAGTCCTTGACTGCCAGACTGCGGGGGAGCAGACTCCCCCAAGCTAGGAGGCTCGATATGAAGACGACGCGCCTGATCGTCTTGCTCTGCCTTGTCCTGGGGCTTGCGATTTCGCTGACCACGCTCCGCGCGCAGCAGGGCGGAGGCGGTGTGGCCATCGACAACGACGACATCGGCGGCGTCGTCACGGGCGCCCGCGGACCCGAGGCGGGTGTCTGGGTCATCGCGGAAACGCGCGAAACGCCGACACGGTTGATCAAGATCGTCGTCACCAACGACCAGGGCCGCTACGTCATCCCGGACCTTCCGAAGGGCACCTATGACGTCTGGGTCCGCGGCTACGGCCTCGTGGACTCGGCGAAAGTGAAGGCGTCGCCCGGCAAGACGCTGAACCTGACGGCGGTCACGGCGCCCAACGCCGCCGCTGCTGCCCAGTACTACCCGGCGCAGTACTGGTGGTCGATGATGCAGCTTCCGCCGAAGAGCGACTTCCCCGGCACCGGGGCCGGTCCGGGCGGCAACGGCATCGCGCAGAACATCAAGAGCCAGGGCGAGTGGGTACGCAACATCGTCGCGACCGACGCGTGCACGGCGTGCCATCAGATTGGCGGCAAAGCGACGCGCGAAGTCCCGAAGGCGCTCGGCACGTTCGAGGATTCGGTCGCGGCGTGGGATCGCCGCATTCAATCCGGCCAGGCCGGCGGCGCGATGAGCGCCCGCTTCACGCAGGTCGGCCGCCAGCGCGCGCTGCAGATGTACGCGGACTGGACCGATCGCGTGGCGCGCGGCGAGCTGCCGGCGACGGCGCCGAACCGTCCGACCGGGCGCGAGCGCAACATCGTGATCACGATGTGGGACTACGGCACGCCGACCACCTATCTGCATGACGAGATCTCCAGCGACAAGCGCAATCCGACCGTCAACGCCAACGGGCCGATCTACGGCGCGACCGAGGAGAGCACGCAGTTCCTGCCGGTGGTGAACCCGGCGAGCAACTCCGCGACGCAGGTCGCGCTCGTCGTGCGCGATCCAAAGACGCCGAGCGCGGCGGATCAGCCGCCCGCGGCGCCGTCGGCGTACTGGGGCGACGAGGCCATCTGGAACAGCCAGTCGGTCTCACACAGCTTCGCGATGGACAAAGACGCGCGCGTGTGGGTGGCGGCGCGGATCCGTCCGTCCGAGACGGCCGCATGGTGTCGCGAGGGATCGAGCCACCCGTCGGCGAAACTGGTGCCGATCGCGCAGAGCAACCGCGAAATGCAGATGTGGGATCCGAAGACGAAGAAGATGACGACCATCGATACGTGCTTCGGGACGCATCACCTGAACTTCGACGACAAGGACGTGCTCTGGTTCACGGGCAGCGGTCCGGTCATCGCCTGGTTCGACACGAAGATCTACAACCAGACGCATGACGAGGCGAAGGCGCAGGGGTGGGCACCGTTCGTGCTCGACACCAACGGCAACGGCAAGCGCGACGCGTATGTCGGCATCAACGATCCGATCGATCCGACCAAGGACAAGCGGATCCAGGGCGGCTTCTATGGTGTCGCTCCGGCTCCGGATGGATCGGTCTGGGGATCGGTGCTCGGCATGCCGGGCGCGCTCGTGCGCGTCGTCCCGGGTCCGGATCCGACCCACACCGCGCTGTCGGAGACTCAACGGTCCGACCGCGACGGGCCAGCACTGCCCGGAAGGATGGACGCTCTACGCTTACCCGGGTCCGAACTTCAAGGGCGGGGTAGATGTGGCCAGCGCCGATTCGGCGTACTACAACTTCATCGACCGGTTCGACATGCTCGGCCTCGGCAAGGACATCCCGCTGGCGACCGGCAACGAATCCGAAGCGCTGAACGCGCTGGTCGACGGGAAGTTCATGACCTTCCGCATCCCGTATCCGATGGGCTATTACGGGAAGGGCTTCGACGGCCGCATCGACGATGCGAGCGCCGGCTGGAAGGGCAAGGCGGTCTACAGCACGTACGCGACGCGCGCGCCGTTCCACATGGAAGGCGGCAAGGGTCAGGTCGCGAAGATCATCAAGTTCCAGGTGCGGCCGGACGCGTTATCGAAGTAGTCCGGGAAATCCCAAAACCCAAATTCCAAATCCCAACGTTTCAGCGTTGGGGTTTGGGATTTCACAACTCCACGAACTCGTCCTTCCGCAGCTGTGCAATCATCCGCTGGTCGCTCGTCGCGAGCGGCCAGCGGCGCATTCGGGCGTGCGCGACCAGGAGCCGATCGAAGGGATCGCGCGTCCAGCCTACGCCGACCGCTTCCTCGAACCACGCCGCCGACGGCGGATCGTCAAGCACCCAACGTTCGTCGGCCCGGATCATTTCCATGACCGTCGCTTCGCCGCCCAGACGAAAACCACCGGACTCAATCACGATCTGAAGCTCGAGAACGCTGGCGGGGGATATATAGAGGCGACCGCGCCCTGCGAGTGCCGCGGCTCGGGAGTGCCGGCGGTACACCCAAATGAGCGCATTCGTGTCGAGCAGGATCACTTCTTTGGGCGTGTATCCACGAACTCGAGGCCGTCAGGCCCGAGCTCCCACGTCCACTGTCCTGCGGCGACTGCCGGATGCATGTACTCGATGACCGGCCGCCGCCGCTTGCGCGCGGGGCGTTTCGATTCCGCCCGCAGCACATAGCGCACGCCACGCCGCTCGATGAAGACCTCTTCGCCCTTCTCGGCGGCGTCGAGCATCTCCGCGAAGCGCTCACGCACCTGCGAGCTCGTGTAGCGTTTCATTTGTACATTGTACAACAGGAAACCGGCCGCAGCTGCGGACGGCGGATCAGCGCCCGCGGATGCCCGGGGGCGGCACGTCGGGTTCGTTGTGATTGATGTTGTTATAACGAACCCGCGTGCCGTTCTCGTCCAGCCAGCTGAGTGACTGCTGAAAGATCGTCGGCGGCGGATAGTTCTTCGGGACCCTCGCCTCGAGGATCACCAGCCGGTTGGCGTGCATGTAGATCGACGCGAAGATACGCGACTGATCTTTGTTGTCGGTGAGCTGCAGTTCCTGC
>QHWQ01000127.1 GCA_003222635.1 Acidobacteriota bacterium
TGTGCAGGCCGGGCAGCAGATACGCCGCAACGAGGATGGCGATGCCGTTCAGCAGCAGGCGCGCAAGAAATCTCATTGGTGGGTCTCCGGTATTATTTCCCAGTTGCGAATTTTTCCGGATGGATCGATCGGATTGCCGCGGTTCGAGTTTCGCGGAGACGCGCGAGTCGATCTGCCGGCTGTCACCGGAGGATGCCGGCTATCGCGAAGTGTTCGTCTCCATCGACGGTGAACGGGTCGCCATCATGCAGTTCGGCGAGAGCTGCACGTTCGACGTGAAGCCGGGTCCGCACGAGATCCGCGCGCACAACACGCTGTTCTGGAAGACCCATCACGTCGTGCTGCGGCCAGGCGAGCACGCTTCCGCTCTACCTGACCTTCGAGCGCGAGAACGCCGACGCCGCTACTGACAGGCTCCCTCAACGCCGCGCAGCCGGATAACCCGGAATTCTGGCAGCGGGCTCACGCCGGCCGCATCGGACGCGCCATCGGGAAATCTCGCCACCGCGGCTTTCGCCGGATCGAGCGCGCCTGCCTGCGCCGCCGTGTTCGGTGAGGGCCACAGCCCCGTCTTGAACGTCACGCCCTTTCCCGGAGGGCCGCCGACGATTTCGACCTTCTGGCCGACAAATTTTTTCAGGTTCTTGCCGGTCAGGTGATAGCGGTCGCCGCTGTCGTCTTCACGAAAATTGTATTGGCCCGGAAGGATGTTGTCGCGCGAGATACAGCCGTTGAGGCGCATCTCCTTGGGTGCATCCTTCGCCGGCGCCTTTGCGGCCTGCGCGAAACCGGGTGCCGCCGGCAGCAACAGGAGCATCGCCGCCAGCAGACCGCCTGTGAGGTAACCGGTCATATCGCCCCTCCCCCTTCGCGTCACAAGATCGTAAACTCACGGAAGCAATGTTGTTCCGCCGCCGGGTGCTCCTCGTCTTCCTGGTGCTCGTCATCGCCGCGGCCTCGGCAGCCTGGGCTCAGCGGTTCCGCGTCATGGAAGGCCCCGGAATGCCGCTCCACATGCCGCCGCCCCACTTCAGCGACGGCGCCTTCACCATATGCAAATTGATGTACACCAGCAACCGCCGGGAAGCGAACGGTTTCGGCTGGTCTACGGATACGCCCACGGCGACGCGCGCTACTGGACCGTTCACCTGACTGACGATGCGCTGTTCGAGTGCCCATTTCTGGTCGGGTCGGATGTCGGCACCATCGGGCTCTCGCCGCTCGAAACGACCCGCCTGCGTGAATATCTCCTCAAGGGCGGCTTCCTCTGGGTGGACGATTTCTGGGGCACGCGCGCGTGGGAGCAGTGGGCCGAGGCGATGCGCGAGGTGCTCCCCGAGTTCCCCATCTTCGACATTCCCAACGATCACCCCGTCCGATCGACGCTCTTCGAGGTCTCGCACGTCCCGCAGGTGCCGGGCATCAACTTCTGGCGCGCGAGCGGCGGCGGCACCTCCGAACGTGGCAGCGACAGCCCGACGGTGAACTTCCGCGGCATCGCCGACAGCCACGGACGCCTGATGGTGGTGATGACGCACAACAGCGACATCGGCGATGCGATGGAGCGCGAGTCGGAGGATCCGGAATTCTTCTCGGCGTTCTCGCCGCAAGGGTACCAAGTCACCATCAACATGGTGATCTACGCCTTGACGCACTAGTCATGTTCGCGGGTTCGATGGTTCGCTGGTGCGCCGGTTCGATGCTTGCGCTGGCGGCAACAACCGCGGCGTTCGCACAGGCAACCGCATCGCCGGACCAGGCGCTGAAAGTGCGCGTCGAGCAGCGGCTCACGCAGATGCGCGCGCGCGGCATCAAGGCCGCCGTGCAGGGCACCAGCGTGACGCTCTCGGGCAGCGTCGCCAGCGCCGGCGCCAAGCAGGATCTGATCAACGACATCCTGAAGGTGGAGGGCGTCAAGGAGATCGTCAGCGAGCTGAACATCGGCAAGGCGGAAAGCGATCAGAAGCTCGCCGAACGCGTCGCCGACCAGATGCGGCGCTCCACCTACTTCACGGTCTTCGATGACGTCGAGATCGGCGTCGACAACGGCGTCGTCACGCTGACCGGCTTCGTGACGCAGCCGATCAAGTCCGACGATCTCGCCAAGCGCGCCGCGCACGTCGACGGCGTGCAGGAGTTCGTCAACAAGCTCGAGGTGCTCCCGGCGTCGCTCGCCGACGACCGCCTCCGCTCGATCATCGCCAACACGATCTATCGCGACCCGATTTTTTCCAACTACGCCTCGCAGGCCATTCCGCCGATTCACATCATCGTCCGCAACTCCAGCGTCCTGCTGACAGGGGTCGTCAATTCGGAAGTCGAGCGCCGGCAGGCGGAAAACATCGTCCGCGGTATCTCCGGCATCATCGGCGTGCAGAACGCGCTGCGCGTTGAACGCTGAGGCCGGAGCCCTGGGCCCTGAGGCCTTTGATGTTGCCGTGCTGGGAGGCGGGAATGCCGCCCTCTGCGCTGCGCTGGTCGCAGCCGAACGCGGAGCGAACGTCATCGTGCTCGAGCGCGCGCCGCGCGAGTTCCGCGGCGGCAACAGCCGTCATGTGCGCAACATCCGCTGCATGCACATGGCGCCGACCGATGGCCTGACCGACGCCTACACCGGTCGCTCCGCGGCACGCTGCATCTCGGCCGCACGAACGCGTTTTTTCTGGGTGGCGGCAAGGCGCTGATGAACAGCGCGTATGCGGCGGCCGCGCGGCTCGGCGTGCGCGTCGTCTACAACGCGGAGGTCGTCGGCCTCTCGATACGCGACGGACGATTCGAGTCCGCGACGGTTCGACGGCCTGAAGGCGAAGCGGAGATACGCGCGAAATCGGTCGTGCTCGCCGCAGGCGGCTTCGAGTCGAATCTCGAGTGGCTGGCGGACGTCTGGGGCGAGGCGGCGAAGAACTTCATCGTCCGCGGCACGCCGTACAACACCGGCACCGTGCTGCGCCTGATGCTCGATGCCGGCGCGGAACCGGTCGGCGATCCCGCGCAATGCCACGCCGTTGCCATCGATGCGCGCGCGCCGAAGTTCGACGGCGGCATCGTCACGCGGCTCGACTCGATCCCGCTCGGCATCGTCGTCAACAAGCACGGCGACCGGTTCTATGACGAGGGGGAGGACTACTGGCCGAAGTGCTACGCGATCTGGGGGCGGCTCGTCGCGCAGCAGCCGGATCAGATCGCGTACTCGATCGTCGACTCGAAGGTCGTCGATCGGTTCATGCCGTCGGTCTTTCCGCCGATCGTGGCGCAGACGATCCGCGAGCTCGCGGCGCTGATCAACGTGCCCGCCGGTACCCTGACGTCGACGGTCGAGGGTTTCAACATGGCGGTGCGGCCGGGACATTTCGATCATCAGGCGCTCGATGACTGCCGCACCGAGGGACTCGTGCCAAACAAGACGCACTGGGCGCAGCGGCTCGACACGCCGCCGTTGCTCGCGTATCCACTGCGGCCGGGCATCACATTCACCTATCTAGGCGTGAAGGTTGACGAGCGTGCGCGCGTCGTCATGAAAGGCGGGCTGGCGGACAATATCTTCGCTGCCGGCGAGATCATGGCGGGCAACATCCTCGGGCGCGGCTACGTTGCAGGTGTGGGCATGACAATCGGCACCGTGTTCGGCGAGATTGCTGGCACGCACGCCGCAGGTGTCCTCGAACAATGACCCCCGACCCCATTTTCCGGAAGGCCGGGCACGAGATGGTCGTGTGCAATGCGTGCCGCTACTGCGAGGCGTATTGTCCGGTGTTTCAGGCGATGGAACAGCGCGTGACGTTCACGTCAGGCGTTCTCACCTATCTCGCGAACCTCTGCCACCGAAGGCCGTGGCGTGCAACAACGATCGCGCTCGCGTTCGCCGCCGTGATCTGTGCGTTTGTAGGGCGCCCCTTCACGGGGCGCCAGATCAATCCAGCCGACTTCTATGCTGTCATCCCGCACGACATCATGGTGCTGCTCTTTGGAGCGGTGGGGCTTTTCGCCGCCGCCGCCATCGCGGTCGGCCATGCGCGCTTCAAGGCGGGATTCACGTTCGAGCCGGAGGCGGCACGCGACGTCGTCACGCTGCGGCATCTGCATGACGCGGGCGACTGCGTGGACGCCGAAGAGAAGCGCTCGCCATGGCGCCGCTGGATGCATCACTGCACCTTCTACGGGTTCGCGCTCTGCTTCGCGTCGACCACCGTTGCTGCGATTTATCACCTGATATTCGGCTGGATCGCGCCATACGCGTACACGAGCATCCCGGTGATGCTGGGAGCCTTGGGAGGCGTCGGACTGCTGATTGGACCTGCGGGATTGTTTCTCGTGGATCGCGGACGCGATCCCGAACTGACGCACGCGTCGGAACGCTCGCTCGGCAACGCGTTCCTCGCGCTGCTCTTTCTCACAAGCGTCACCGGCCTGCTGCTGCTCCTCCTGCGCGAGCAGCCCTACATGCCCGTGCTACTCGTGATTCATCTGGCGATCGTGCTGGCGCTGTTCATCACGCTGCCGTACGGCAAATTCGTTCATGGAATTTACCGGGCGGCAGCGTTGATGAAATTCAGAAGAGAAGAGCGTTAGAACCTCGCGCCGAACGCGATGCGCATCGCACGACCACCGTTCTGCCCCGTGTACGGCTGCGGGAACTGGTTGTCGTTGGTCGCCTGTCCGAAGCGCGGACCCTGCGTGTAGGTCAACGGGATGCCGTTCGGGTCCAACGCGCCCGCGCGGTTCGCCGCGGTGATCGAGATCGTCTTGTCCCACGCGATCTGCTTCTGGTTGTTCAGCGCGTTGTAGATCTCGACCTTGAACCAGGGCGCCGCCGACTTCCACACCGGAATCGCGTAGGTCGCCGCGACATCGACAACACCGTAGCCCTTGAAGAAGTACGACCCGCGGTCGCCGAAGAACACGGTCTCGCGCACCGCCGGGTTGATGTCATTGACCGGATAACCCGGATTGCGCGCGAGCTGCGCCGCCGGAATCGGCGTCGTCGCCGTCAGGCTGTACGCACGCCCCGAGTTGACGCGCCAGATGGGCGACAGATCGACCGACCCGAACCGCCCCATCTTCTGCGTGTAGATGCCATATGCGCGCATCTTGTGGCGCTGGAAGCTGTCGAGATGGCCCTCCGGCATCAGGCGATCGAGCGCCGGACCGTAGATCTCCGGGAAGTCGCCGTAGATCGACTGCGCGCCGGGCACGCCCGCGGCTTCACCCACGAAGTTGCCGTCGTTCTTCACCTGCAGCGTGTAGTCGACGCCCATCCAGACGCGGTCCTTCATGCGGTAGTCGCTCTGGAAGATCGCCGCCTGATACGCACGCTTCGGCACGTCCGTGTTGTCGAGCACGCGGTTGGTGAGCGTGCCGACGAGCGGCACGTTGACGATGCCGGTCGACAGCGACGCGAAGTCCTCGACGAAGTTCGTCGTGTTGCGCCACACGTAGGTCGCCTTCGCATGGCCTTGCGCACCGAGCTGACGGCCGAGCGCGACGGTTTCTTCACCAACGATCGGCGACTGCAGTCCCTTGGCGACCTGCACGTTCGCCGTGGGGAAGCTCGCGAAGACGACTGCGGTGTAGTTGGCCGGATCGAGGCCGGGCGCGAACGTGCTGCCCTGGCCCGCGGGTCCGGTGTAGACGTAATCGACCTCATTCGGACGGCTCACGTTGCTGTTCGCCGAGAACTGCACCTGGCCGTACTTGCCCGCGTAGTGCGAGTAGCTTCCCTGCAGGGTCGTCTTCCCGCTGTTGTCGAGCGCGAACACCCCGCCGAGGCGCGGCACGATCGTAGTCGTGTCGACCGCGTGGATGTCGCCCGTCGCGTTCGACCGCACCATCTCGAGGCGCGTGCCGAGGTCGAGCGTCAGGCGGCGGTTCACCGACCAGCGATCCTCCGCGTAGACCGACGAGGTCTTGATGTCGATCTTCGCGCCGCGCGTGGCCTGGAACTGCCACACCTGCGAGACGCCGGGCATGAACACAGGCGCCGGCGATCCGTTCGATTCGAGCACCGGCCGTCCGGCGCTGGTCGCAAAGTCGGTGACGAACACGTAGCCGGTCGACGACTGCGAGTTGCCGCCGACGCCCGTCGTGACGAAGTACTCGGCGCCGCCCTTCATGTCGTGCGTGCCGGCGCGCTTGGTCGACAGCAGGCGCGAAATGCTGCCCGTCAGCTGCTGGTTGTTGCGCTGCTCCGGATCGGTCGCGTCGAAGTACGGCGCGTGGTAGTAGAGACCGCCCGGCACGGTCGCGCCCAGCGTCTCGAACGGCGAATCGGCGAGCGCGGTGCTCGTCCCGCCATTGTCACGAGTGGCCTGCTGCTTCTGCGAATACTGCAGCGTGGCGAACATCGAGCTGCCCACGATGCCGCTGTAGTTGAGCGCCAGCAGGCGGTTCGGAATGTGGCGCGTGACGAGCACCTTCGCGTCCAGGATTGCGGGCGCCGGGACGCCCGACGCATTCGCCTGCGTCGTGCTGTTGTTGATGTAGGTGCCCGAAATCGTGTCCGCGAGACGGAGCCGGCCCGTGACCTTCAGTTCGCCGCGGCGGTTGGTATCCGTGCGCGTGTAGGCGACGCCCGACTGCGAGAACGTGCTCGGCGTGTTCGCCGTCTCCCAGCGTCCCGCGCCGAAAAACCACAGACGGTCCTTCGAGATCGGTCCGCCGAAGGTCGCCTCGTGCGTCTTGCCAAGCACGCTCTGGTGCTCGACGTGATTGCTCTTCTCGAACGGCGTCTCGTTGATCCACGCCGGGTTGGCGAAGTTCTCGCGGAAGCTGCCGCTGAACATGTTGCCGCCGCTCTTGGTCACGAGGTTGACGACGCCACCGGAGAAGCGGCCGTACTCGGCCGAGATGCCGTTGGTGAGGACGGTCGTGTTCTGGATCGCATCCTCGATGTAAAGGTTGTTCGCGGTGCCGATGAGCGTGTCGTTGACGTCGACGCCGTCAACCATGAACACGTTGTCGAAGCCGTAGGCACCCGACATCGCCAGCTGATTGACGGTGAAGGTGTTGGTCGTCAGGCCCGGCGCGAGCTCCGCGACATCCACGGGGCGGCGCCCCATCGGCAGCGCGTCGATCTGTTTCTTCTCCAGGCTCTGTCCCGTCGCAACCGTCGACAGCGCCGATGGCGCTTCCGCGGTGACCGTGACGGTCTCCGTGCGCGCCGCGAGCGACATGTTCGCGTTCACCTCGATGGTGCCGCCGACCGTCAGCACGACGTTGTCGCGCTGCGCGGGCTTGAAGTTGTCGAGCGTGAAGGTCACCGTGTAGCTACCTGCGGGCAGACCTTTAATCGAATAGACGCCGTTGACGTCGGTCACTTCCGACCGGTCGCCGAGCAGCGCGGGGGATGAAGCCGTGACGGTGACGCCGGGAAGAGCCACGCCGTCAGCAGATGTCGCAGCGCCTGTCAAAACAGCCGTCTGAAGTCCCTGCGCGCCGACGGGGATGGCGCAGAACAGCATGCCGGTCAGGCACACGACGGCGGTAAACCAACGGTTCTTCACAATAGTCTCCTTAGAAATGCGCCCAGTTCCGGGGTCAACGGGTTTATCGGCCGAGCTTTGCGAGCTCTGCAGCCTTCCTGTCTGTTCGTGGCAGATCGTGCCAGTCCCGGACGGTCTTGCGCGGTTCTATAGAATTCGGCGATGCCCGAGACCCTGACGGCCGCCGAGCGGCTCGATCGGCTGACTGTCTCCTCCTTCCACCGGAGGGCGGCCCTCCTCCTCTCCTACGTCTTCTTTTTCGAGCTGGGCGACTTGAACAGCTTTGCCTACGCGGCGCCCGCGCTGCGTCTCCACTGGCAGCTGTCGCTGGAGACCATCGCGACGATTACCTCCGCGTCGTTTGTCGGCATGTTCATCGGCGCCACGAGCGCCGGCGCGCTGTCCGACCACATCGGCCGGCGCCGCGCGCTCATCGTCACGACGATGTGGTACTCGACGATGTCGCTGCTGAATGCGTGCGCGTGGGACGTGCCGAGCCTGTTCGCGGCGCGGCTCCTCACCGGCATGGGACTCTCGGGGATGACGGTCGTCGCGATGACCTACATCGGCGAGGTGTTTCCGTCGCGCGTGCGCGGCACGTTCCAGGCGCGCATCCTGATGTTCGGTCTCATCGGGATTCCCGCGACCGCGTACGTCGCGCGGCTCGCCGTGCCAGCAGCGGACTGGGGATGGCGCGTCATCTTCATCTGGGGCGCGCTGGCGATCTTCTTCCCGCTCGTCGCGCGGAAGCTCGAAGAATCGCCGCGCTGGCTCGAGCATCGCGGCCGGCACGATGAAGCGGAAGTCGTGCTCGCTCGCATTGAACGCGAAGGAGGCGAAGCGGCTCTACCCGCCTCACCCGCCTTACCCGCCCCACCCGCCACTTCCAGCATCGGTATCACAGGCCTGATCACATCCGGCGCGGGGCCGCGCGCGCTGCTGCTCATCGCCGTCTGGTTCTGCCAGACGCTCGGCTTCTACGGATTCAATGCGTGGGTGCCGACGCTGCTCGCCGAGCAGGGCATTCCGATTGCGCGGACGCTCTCGCAGTCGCTGGCGATTTCGATCGGCGTGATTCCCGGCGCCTTCGTCGCCTCGCTGATTGCGGATCGATGGGAGCGCAAGTATCTGATCGCGCTCGTCGCCGTGCTCGTCGGCACGTTCGGCATGATCTATGGTCTCAGCTTCAGCACGTGGATCATCGTCACCTTCGGCTTCCTCGTCGCCATGGGCCAGCAGGTGTTCGCGCCGATGCTCTACGCCTACACCGCCGAATGCTTCCCCACCAACGCGCGCAATACCGGCGCGGGGCTCTCGTACGGCATCGGCCGGCTGGGCAACGCCGTTGGACCGCTCATCGTCGCGTTCCTCTACGCGACGTACGGGTATCGCAGCGTCTTTGCCTACATCGCGGTCTGCTGGGTGCTGGTCGCTCTGCTGGTCATGGCGTTCGGTCCGCGCATGAACGCGCGGACGCTAGCGTAACGATTCGTACGTCAATGCACGGACGATGACGGTCTGCTGACGGAAGCGCGCGGCGAGCTCGCGGGAATAGTCCGCCCACCACTCGCGATCGAGCTGCTCCGCCATCGTCTCCACGACCACGACATCGTCGCGATGCACGGCGCCTTCGGGGCTCTCCCACGTCCCTTCCGCCGGCGCACGCGTGTAGGCCGTGACGCCGCCGAACCGTTCGGTGAGCTCGCGGCGCACTTGCGCGAAGAGCGCACGGCCAATCGGCGCGCCGTCGTTGTCGTAGACGGGAAGAATCAGCTGCACGAGATAGCCGCTCATGGAATCAGCACGACGAAGCGCCCCGCATGGTCCCACGTCGCGTGCGCGAGCGGCGGAATGAGCGGGATGCGAGTGGACGCGAGGTCGGCGGGAATGGTCACCACGGCGTCGTGTGGGAAGGGCTGCATCGCCGCCAGTTGCTCGACGCTCACACTCTGAATCTGATCGGCGTGCAGCTGACGCCGAACGTTCGGCTGCAGGTAGTAGACGAACGACACGCGCTGGTCGAAGACGAAGATGGTCTTCGGCAAGCGGCTGGAATTGAAATAGGCGGCCAGGTCGCGTGCGGAATGCGCTTCGGCGAGCGACGGTCCGAACGCAAAGAGCGCGGCTGCGAAGACGGCCGTGGTCGTCAGCGCCACCGGCCGCCATCGCCGTTGAACGAGCGGTGATGCGGCCGCGAGAATCGCAATCGCGGGCGTGGCGGGCAGGATGTAGGTCACCGCCTTCGACTGCGACAGCGTCAGCAGCACAAGCGCGGCCAGGAGCCACGTCCAAACCAAGGTGTAGGGCGGGGCTTTACGCCCCGCCAGACCAATAAGAGCCATCCACGGCAATCCCCCGCCAACGACGAGCGGAAGGTAATACCACCACGGCTGCCCGTGGTGCTCCTGCGTGGCGGTGGCAAATCCCAGCAGATGGCGATCGACGAAGTAGTAATGGAGGTAGCCCGGCGCGCGCGCGTTCATGACGACATACCACGGCATCGCAATGATGGCTGCGATGGCGACGACGAGCGCGCCGCGTATGACCAGACGCCACGTCAGCGCACGCGTGAGCAGCAGATACGAGGCGTAGCCGGCACCGACGATGGCCATGCCCTCGAGACCTTTGGTGAGAATCGACAGCCCAAGCACCACGCCAGCGAGCGTCCAGCGCGATCGCCACAGGAACACCAGGGCGAGGTTCGTAAAAGGCACGATCGCGATGTCATGTACCGGCGCCTGCGCCAGCAGAAACGGCAGGACCATCGTCGCGTAGCACGCGGCGGCAATCCATCCGATCCGGCGATCGAACAGCGTCGCCGCCAGCCAGCCCGTCGTCGCGATGCCGAGCAGCGCGAACACCATCCCCGGCAGTCGGGCGGCGGCGGTGTTCATCCCGAACGCGCGGATGGACGCCGCCTGCGTCCAGAAGAAGAGAATCGGCTTGTCGAGAAAGGCGCGGCCGAGAAAGCGCGGAACGATCCAGTCGCCGCCTTCAACCATCTCCTGCGAGATGGCCGCATGCAGCCCTTCGTCTGGATCCGTTAACGGTGCGTAAAGAAGAAGGGGAGCGAGGTAGAGCACGACCGCGATGACGAGAACCATCGCGGCCGTGCTCCGTGAGCGATCTACTTCCAGGCGACTCGAAGCGGCTTGCCGATCAGGTAGTTCGGATTGACACCCTGGCGCGGCCGGAACTTCTGCGCGCCGCCCTTGTCAACCTCGGACACGTAGAAGTTGCCCTCCTGGTCCGTGCTGAAGTCGTGCACGCCCCAGAAGCCGCCCGCGAAGTCGCCCCACGTCCCCCACGAATAGAGGAAGTGGCCGTCGAGGTCGTACTTGAGCATCTTGCTCGTGCCGCGATCGAACGCCCAGATGGCGCCGTCGAAGTAGTGGATCAGATGCACGTCGGACGGGTTCTCCCCGAACTTCCATTGGTCGAGGAACTTTCCATCCTTATCGAAGACCTGCACGCGGTGGTTGCCGCGGTCGTTGACGTAGATGCGCAGCGTCTTCGGATCGACGGCGACGCCGTGCACGTTGTTGAAGTAGGCGGGACGGATGTCGTTGTTGTTCTGACCCTTCTGGCCCCACTGCGCGAGCATCTTGCCGTTCTTGTCGAACTTCACGACGCGCGTGCCGTTGTAGCCGTCGGCCACGACCCAGTCGCCGTTCGGGAAGAAGTCGATGTAGGTCGGACGGTTGAAGTGCGTCTCATCGGCGCCCGGTACGCCGAACGTGCCATAGCGCGCCAGCACCTTCGAACCGTCGTGGCTGAACTTCCAGATGGTGTGCTTGTGATCGTCCACGAACCAGACGGCCTTGTCCGGATCGTACGGGTTGATGGTGATCGAGTGCGGACGCTGCATCATCGCGTCGTACTGCATGAAGTTCTGCGTGTCGGGCAGGAGGTTGCCCTGGCCGTCGAACACGAGGATGTTGCGCTCCCACTTCGCATCGACGCCCATCTTGTTTCCGGCACGTTCCCATGCCTGCATCCCTTCTTCAGCGAGCTGGCCGGTGCCGCCGTTGCCCGGAGGGCTCGAGCTCGTCGTATCGCGCCACGGCAGGCGTCCGATCGGGAAGAAGATGCTCGGCCCCATGTCGCTCAGCTTCTTCGTCATCGGCCGCTTGATGTTCGGCAGCTCGCCATGCTCGACGGCGTAGATGCGATCGGGACTCTCGGCGAACACGCTCGATCCGGCGCCGAACGTCCACTGTTCGTTCCCCGGAATCGTCGAGAGGTCCTTGGGCCAGCCGGCGACGACCTCATAACCACCGAACACGTCCTGCCCGCCCTTCTGGTTCGGGATCGCCGAAATGGACGTAAGCCAGCTCGCCGCTGACACCCACGGGCTGTTCAACAGATATCCCGCCGCCAGACAGATCAGGCCGGTCAGCAGAATCGGTACGCGTTTGCGCATCGGTTTCTCCTCAAAAATGGATGGCCGATCTTATACCTTACGGCGCAAACCAGTAACTGAGCTTCAGCGCGAAGGTGTTGGTGCCAGGCGCGCCGAAGGCGCCGCCGAGGTCGTGCCACGGCGAGAAGAACCCTTTCCGCGCGAGCTCGTCGGAGGTCGAGAGGTTCCAGACCGCGAACAGCGTGCTGCCGCGAACATACTCCCACCGGAGCACGATGGTGCCGCGCACCGATTTCCTGTTGAAGTCCGGGTTGTCGTCGAGCGTCACCGGCGTGAAGATGAACGACTTCGGCTGCGCCAGGCGGCCGATGCCGCTGTAGGCGCCCTCGGCGATGAACGGCTGCAGGTAGGCCTCGAGCGTCATGTCGCGCGTGAACGAGTACGTCGTCCGGCCCGTGACGCTGACGACGTGGCGGCGCAGGCGGCCGAAGACGTACTGATCGTCCTTCTTGTCGCCGTCGGTATCGAGGTTCTTGATCCACTGCGCGCTGTCGAGCGCCGACGTGTATTCCGTGCCGATCGATCCGACCAGCCGCGTCGAGATCTGAAACCGCACGTCGGGCACGAGCGTGTGTGCCCAGCCGCCGTTGCCGTCGTGCCACGTCTCGAGGCGGATGCCGGCACCATACTGTTTGCGCGAATCGCTGCCGTAGCCGATCGCGAAGTAGTCGCCGCCCGCGCGCGCGACCGGCGGACCGCCGCGCGTCTCGAGGTCGTCGTAGTGGGCGAGATTGTGATTGCGGTTGATGAAGATGCCCGAAAAGTCCGTGAAGCGAACGTTCGCGAAGATGCCGATGACGTGTCCGATGTCCAGCCCCTCCGTCGTCCAGTCGTGACCCGTATAGGTGTTGGTGAAGATTGCGCGAATGATGCCGTGCGGGTCCGGCTGCGCCAGAAACAGGTTGGCGTTCACGTTCTGCTTGTTCGTGCGGCTCTGCAGGAATCCAAGCTCGGTGTTGTGGAACGCGCGATCGAACCGGTCGTAGTGAAGGCCGAAGCCGCCGTACTTGCGGTTGAAGTTCAGGTTCGTCGCCCCGCCGAGACCGGTCTGCAGGCGATCATCGACGGGCGCGCGCGTGCCCACCCAGTGCGCGTTCCAGAACAGCCGGTTCTGATCGCGCCGCACGGTCGCGTCGCCGCCGAGCGTCAGCGAGTCGAGATCCTTCTCGCGCGCAACGCTGGTCGCGATCAACCCGACGCTCGACGTGTCGCTCAGAATGTTGCGCAGCACGCGCCCGACGCTGTAGACCGAGCGCGGCTCGATCAGCTTGCGCTCGCGGCGCAGCGTCTCGATCCCGGTGCCGTCGGTGATCTTGTCGTCGACCACGCCGTATTCGCGCGACGTCACCGCCGTCAGGCCGCCGTAGGTCCATCGCGAGGTGCGTCCCGTCACCTTCGCGGCGCCGAGGATGGTCGTGGTGTCGGGCTTGCGCACGAGCGTTTCGTTGTCGGCAAGCGCGAAGTGATTCGGCCGCTGGCCAATCCGACGCGAATAGAAATCCGGAA
>QHWQ01000128.1 GCA_003222635.1 Acidobacteriota bacterium
TGAGCAGCGATTCGAGACGCCCCTGCGCGATCTCGGCCTGGTACGGCGTATACGGCGTGTACCAGCCAGGGTTCTCCATCACCATGCGGTGGATGACGCTCGGAGTAATCGTCTCGTGGTAGCCGAGACCGATGTACGAGCGGAACGTCTTGTTCTTCCGTGCGACCGTCACCAGCCGGCGAAGGTACTGGTGCTCGCTCTCGGCCGGCGGCAGGTTCAGCGGACGCGCGACGCGGATGGCATGAGGAATCGCCTGGTCCATGAGCGCCTCGAGCGACGCGGCTCCGACCGCCTCGAGCATCCGGTCGCGTTCACCTGGCGAAGGGCCTATGTGCCGGCGGGCAAACCAGTCGCTGGCGTCGAGTCTGTTCATCCTAGGTGGGACTGATACTGCGGGGCATCGAGGAGCGCACCCGCGTCGGTCGGCTGCGCCAGCTTCAGCTTGATCATCCATGTGCCGTGCGGGTCGGCGTTGACGACTTCGGGATGATTCTTCAGGTGATCGTTGACGGCGACAACCTCACCGGTCATCGGCGCGAACAGCTCGGAGACGGCCTTCACCGACTCGATCGATCCGAACGACTCGCCCGCACTGATCGTGCGCCCCACATCCGGCAATTCGACATACACGACGTCGCCGAGCTGCTGCTGGGCATAGTCGGTGATGCCGACCTCGCCCGTGTCACCCGCGATGCGAATCCACTCGTGGTCCTTGGTGTATTTCCGGTCCGCCGGATACGGCATTTATTTCGTCCTCTTATAGAACGGCAGCGGGACGACCGTTGCGCGTGCGGTCCGTCCCCGCACGTCGATGGTGAGCTCCGATCCTGGCGCCGTGAGATCCATCGGTACATACGCCATGCCGATCGCCTTCTTCACAAAGGGTGTCTGCGTCCCGCTCGTCACGACGCCGATCGGCTTGTCGCCGCGCATCACCTGATAGCCGTGCCGCGCGATGCCGCGATCGATCATCTCGAAGCCGACCAGCTTGCGCGATATCCCTTTCTCCTTCTGCTCGCGCAGCCGCTCGTGCCCGATGAACGACTCCTTCTTCCAGCCGACGATCCATCCGAGATCCGCCTCGAGCGGCGTCGTCGTCTCGTCGATGTCGTTGCCGTAGAGACGCATCGCCGCTTCGAGCCGCAGCGTATCGCGGGCGCCGAGGCCGCACGGAATGACGTCCGCTGAACGGCCCGACTCGAGCAGCGCCTGCCAGACGCGATCGGCCATGTTCGGCGGTACGAAGATCTCGAAGCCATCTTCACCGGTGTAGCCGGTGCGCGAAATGAGCGCGCGCGCGCTGGCGACCTCGCCGTGCGTGAACCAGTAGTAGTTCACATGGCCGATCTCGACGCTGCAGAGCGGCTGCAGCACGCTCGACGCGGCGGGCCCCTGAATCGCCAGCAGCGCGTAGCGGCTGCTGGAATCAACCGCGGCCGCTTCGCCAGCCTCCTTGATTTGCGCCGCAATCCACGCGTAGTCCTTCTGGATATTCGACGCGTTGACGACGAGCATGAAGTGGCTGGGCGCCATGCGGTAGACGAGCATGTCGTCCACGAAGGTGCCGTCGAAGGTCGTCAGCGCGGAATAATGCGCCTGGCCGACCTGCAGGCGGCTGGCGTCGTTGCTCGAAATGCGCTGGATCGCGGCGAGCGCATCCTTGCCCGCAACTTCGATTTCGCCCATGTGGCTGACATCGAAGAGGCCGGCGCGCGTCCGCACCGCCATATGTTCCGCGGTGATGCCGGAGTACTCGACGGGCATGTCCCAGCCGCCGAAGGGAACCATCCGCGCGTTCGACGCGCAGTGCCGGGCGTGCAGGGGCGTTTTTCGGAGTTCCGAGGCGATCGTTTCGGTCATCGGGGAACGCGCGGGATGCTGTGTGGCGGGTCGTCAGACCCGCACCAGGTCTCAGACCCGCCCATCCGAGTTTACCGCACGACGGCGGTATCTAGGATGCCGCGCGCAGCGGCGCGGTCGCGTCCACCTGCAGGCGTTCAAGCACGTTGCCCAGCATCGCCGGCGTCACGGGACCGGCGGTCGAGAGCTCGTGCGCCTTGAAGAGAGAGCCGCGCCGGTTCACGAGGAACAGGTACAGATCGCAGACGCCGGCAAGATCGTGCGGGTCGTGCGAGGCCAGGACGACCGAGGCGCCGCGATCGCGTTTGGTCTCGAGCGTGCGCGAGAGCCAGCGCGAGGCATCGACATCGAGCGCCTCCCACGGCTCGTCGAGGAGGACGAGACCAAGGTGCGGCCGCGAGAGGACCGTGCGCAGTCCCAGCAGCTGCCGTGTGCCCCGCGACAACGTACGAATTCGTCGTCGTTCGGGCGTAATCGCGTCGCCCGTCGCAAGGCTGCCCCAGTCGCACGCGCGGACCGATCCCGGCAGCGTGAAATCGCCCGCGAAGTAGCCGACGTTCATCCGTGACACCGCCTGCCGCGGCGACATGTCGCGAACACGCAGCTCGCCCTCCGATGGCGAGAGCAGCCCCGCAATCACCCGCAGCAGCGTCGTCTTGCCGGCGCCGTTCGGGCCGATGACGCCGAGCGCCTGATTCGCGCACACGTCAAACGTCAGACCGTGAAACACCTCGCGGCGGCCGTAGCGCGCGGTCAGATCGCGTGCCGAGACCAGAACGTCGCTCATTGCGCCGCCTCGAGCGGCGTCGCGCCGCGCACGATGCACCACACGCCCACGACCAACGGCAGCACCGCCGACCAGAGCACCTCGATGACCGCGAACGTGTCGAGGCTGCCGGCAGTGACGCCAAGCAAACGCAGCGGCGACAGGAATCGCGCGACAGACGGAATCGTCATGACCAGCAGCCACCCGATTGCGGCCGCGGTGCGCGACGAATACACTGCCGCACCCCACGCGAAGATCGATGAAGCCACGAACGCGGCACAAGTGCCCGCGGCGAACGACGCCGACAGCGATCCGTGACTGGCGGCGAGCTCCAGGAGACCGATGCACACCCAGCTCGCCATCCCCGGCCCGAGCGAGACCAGGCAATGCGCGAGGGCAATCTGCCAGCGTGGTGCGCCTGACGTCAGCAGCAGATCGAAGTGTCCGCGCCGCGCGACTATGCGAAAACCGGACCCTGCGACAAACAGCTGCAGCAGGAGGACGGGCGTCAGCGCGTCGATAGCGGCTTCCGGGTTGGCGGTGAGGCGGACGGCCGCGGCCGCCACCGCCACGATGAACCCGCCGACGAAAAGCGGCGGCACCACACCGGCGATGATGAAGTAGCGGATCGCGTAGAGCAGCATCATGGCTCTCCGGGTCGTTCATGGACCGTATTCGCCGGCGGCAGTGCATGAGGCGCGCCCGCCTTCGCACCCAGCGCTTCGGCGGGCAGACTTGCGGACTGGACCCAGGCGGGGAGCTGGCGCGTACTGTCGCTGTTGCGGCGACGGCCGTCGTACGACAGGTACGCCTCGAGCGTGTGGTAACTGATATCCAGCTGACGGCACGCACGCCGCTTGTTGCGGCCGCACCGTTCGTACACAAGGCGCGCGTAGCGGCTTCCCCACGCCCGCATCGATTCGCCTGCGGCCATCGACGGCCCGAGCACCTCCCCGTAATCACCGCGAAACTGCGGCGGCAGATCATCCAGCTCGATGTAATTCGAGTCGACCAGCGCCACCGCCCTCTCGATGAACCGCTCCAGCTCACGCACGTTGCCGGGCCACGAATACATGCGGAGCGCATCGGCGGCCGCGTCGGAGAGCGACAGCTCGCGCGCGCGATTGTGGCGCGACAGGAAATAGGCCGCCAGCTCGGAGATGTCCTCGCGCCGCTCCCGCAGCGGCGGCACGTGGATCTCGACGCCGCCGAGGCGGTAGTAGAGGTCCGATCGAAACAGCCCGCGCGTGACCATCTCTGACAGCGAGCGATTGGTCGCCGCGACAATCCGCGTATTGAGGCGCCGCGTGTGGTGTCCGCCCACACGCTCGACCGCCACCTCCTGAATCGCCCGTAGCAGCTTCGCCTGCGCGGACATCGACAGATCGGAAATCTCGTCGAGGAATAGCGTGCCACCCTCGGCATGCTCGAACTTGCCAAGACGCCCGCGCACGCCGGTCGCCGTCCGTTCCTCGATGCCGAACAACTCGGCCTCGAGCAGCGTCTCGACCAGCGCCGCGCAGTTGACGGCGACAAATGGCCCGCTGCGCCGGCGGCTGACCTCGTGAATCTGTCGCGCGACGAGTTCCTTCCCCGTTCCCGACTCGCCTTCGATCAACACAGTGAAGTCCGTCACCGCGACGCGCTCGATGCGGCCACGCAGCATCTGCATGATGCCGCTCGAGCCAATCAACGGCGCGACGCCGTTGATCGGGCGGGCGATGCTCGATACACGGCCACGGCACGACTCGAGGACGAGCCCCGCGAGCTGCGACGCCGCCGCGAGAAAGTCCATCTGCAGCTCTCCGGGCGGCGAGCCGGGGTCGAAGGAGGCCTCGAGCAGACCCTGCACGCGTGGATCGGCGGTCGGCACACCCATCACGATCGACTGCGTCGTTCGCGACGGCGTCACCAGCCGCGCGTGGTAGCGCGCGGACAACTCGCGCAGCCGCACGATGCGCACACCGGCCGCACGCTGCACTTCGCGTTCGAACGCGCCGTGGAGATCGCGTTCCACGGGATCGCCGGCCAGCGCGTCGCCGAGCGCTCGCAAAACTTCTCCGATGAGATCATCGAGCCGTTCCATGTCGTCCTCCGACCTCGCATTACCAAGTGCAGTGCCACACTGATGAGTGCGTCAGAAGCTCAGGCAGACAAGCGCTCCGTGAATTCGATGTCGCCCGCGAACTCGCGCAGTGGGTAACGAGTGCCCCGATCCGTTTCGACCGCGGCGAGCACCGCGGGCATGACATACCCGTCGGCGCGAACGTCGAGCGCGCGATCGAACGAGAGCGCAGCGTGATAGTGGATGGCATCAGCCTCGAGCCGCGCGACGAATGCGCGCGCGACGCGCGACCGCACGAGCATGCGCCCCTGCGCGCTGACGATGTGCACGTCGAGGTGTCGTCCGGGAAGGAGGCGTTCAGTGGTCTCGGCGAGCGCGCCCCACGAGGAGGCGTCGAGGATGCGCAGCTGCCCGCCCGTGCGCAGCCGCGCCGTCGCCAGCGGCTCGCCGGCGCCGACGAACCGGCGAAGCGCACGACGCCGCTCCATCGGTTACAGCACCTCGACCCAGGTGCGAGTGATGGCTTCGTAGCGCAGCACGCGCGTGCGGCCCGTTGCGCCGAGGACGCGCACCGCGTACTCTGAGCCGTCGCGGCCCCGCAGATAGAGCGTGCCTGATGACGCGGTGCCGAGCGGCGTGAACGACATCAACGTTGTCGTTTCGGCAGCCGGAGGGTCGGCGGGATCATGCGTCGATACGGCGACGTGCGGAAACATTGTGTCGAACCGGACTGGCGCGGAGAGAACCTGATCGACATCGCCGGCTTCGCGTACGCGAACGCCATTGCCATTCCCGTCGATGTAGACCGCCAGCGTCGACGTGTCGCCGCCCGGCGTCAGCATCAGCGCGACGTTCGCGGAGCGGGCAACCGCCTGCGTGCGCGCGAACGCGAGGCGTCCGGCCAGATAGCGCGCCGCACTGAGCGTACGCGTCCGCTCGATCGTCGCCGTCAGCTGCGGCACCGCGGCGGCGGCGAGAATGCCGGCCGCCGCGGTCACGAACATCACTTCAAGGAGGGTGTACCCACAGTGATGAGCGGCTTCATCTTCAGAAAGCTCTTCTCCCCGACGCCGCTGACGTTCATCAGGTCCTCGATCTTCTTGAACCCGCCGTTCTTCTGCCGGTAGTCGATGATGCGCTCCGCCATCTTCGGCCCGACGCCGGGAATGGTCGCGAGCTGCTCGGCGGTGGCGGTGTTCAGATTGACCGGCGCGGTGGCCGTGGCCGTCGCCGCTTTCGCCGGCGCCGGCGTCTTCGTCTGCGCGCTCAACACGGGCGCGCTCAGTGCGATCGCCGCGATCGCAACCATCATGATGCGGATCATCATCGTCTCCTCCTCGTAACATCGGTGTGAACATGAACGTGTCCGGCGAGGGCGGTGGCGTGCAGCGACCGAGGTCAGATACGCGCAGGCGTCCCGCTCACCCGCCGGGATGCACGACAGCACAGCAAGCGCACTGCCTTCGCACAGGCAGCACTCCTGTCGACGGATGTTGAAGAGGAGATGGTGTTTAGCGCGCGTGCAGAATCTGCGACGTTTCCTGCGCGCGAGTTTGCGACAACCGGCGTTTCGCGCGCGGCAACCGCGGTTGTCGAATCAGCGCACGGTGACAGGGCCGACGAAGAATCGCGCCGACATTGAAGGTGGGCAATGCCACGTCAAACCTGCTATTGCCGCTGACCGGGCTCGAGGCGTATAGCTGGTTTCCGTCGCCTCCAGGATCGCGGTACAGCCCGATCGTCATGTAGTTGACATCGTTGTGGTCGGTCGCCGTGACGAGTCCGGTGATATGCAAGCGCTCGCCGACGTCATAAAGCGTCGCCACGGGCGCGTCCGGCAGGATGTCGCGAAAGTCCGACGGCAGCAGCCGCGGTGCGTCGACCGGCAGCGGCTCGCGAATCGGTTCGCGATCGCGCGGGCCGAATCTCGTGCGTCAGGTCGATCGATCACCGTTCCCACAGACGGTGTCGCGATGGACGTCGGATTGAACTGCGCCTGATCCTCGAACACGCTCACTTCGGGAACCGCCTCCGCGGCAAGAAGGCCCATCGCATACAGCATGTACGGGTGAAAGAGGATTGGCGCCGGCGTCCGCTGGATAGTCCATGCACCGTTGACGTTCTCGACGCGGCGCGTTCCCTCGAGCACCGCGCCAAGCCTCGTCTCTCCACCGGTCATAAGCGGATCGTGTGACGTCGGTTGATGACCGGCCATCGTAATGCCCGTCAGCTTTGCCCAGTCAATGAAGGCGCCCCAGCGGTGCGCGGTCTCGCTCCCGTACAGGATCGAATTGTCGAAGATCGGCAGACCGATGCCCTTGACGTCGTTCCTGACGCGTTGATGAAAGGCGTTGAGCATCGGGGTGGTCACACGACCCGAGGCGGTCGTGATACCGAACCGCTTCGTGATCTTGTCGAACCCGTACTGGTTCTCGTCGTCGAGCAGCTGTGTGTTGCCGAAATCGTCCGCGCGGACGTTGACGATGGCGGACGAGAATTGCACGTCGTCAGCAGCCCGAATGACGGTCACTGACGGGATCGCGTTGGATAGCCATCGCAGGTTGACGCCGTACCTCGATCCCTCGGCCGCGCCGGGTGGCAGCACTTGCCCCCAATAGACATACGGGTAGTCGAAGCCGACTTCCTGCTCCTGGAGTGCGGCGGAGACGCGATGCTGGTCCCACGATGGTGAGAAGACACTCAACCTGCGCGTTCCAATCTCCGTGACGCCGGTGCGCGTCCACGTTTCAATGTCGCCGACGACCGGTTTGAACTGAATTGTCTCGACATCGCCGGTCACGAGGAAATTGCGCAAGGTGACCGGGCCGCTGTAATCCGCGGTCAGCAACGCCGGGTCCTGGTCGACCACAGGGCAGTGATGTCTGGCAGCACACGCCTTGGCCGCAGCCGGATTGCGGCCTCGGTGGCGGGGTCCACGGTGCCGCACACCTCGGGAGGCTCGCCTGCCGGTACGCCGCGTTCAGCGAATGGAGGCGAGAGAGCGCGGGGCAGCTGTTGCGCGAGGGGAGAGTCCGGCGATGCTGAAGCGACAGCAAGACCGGCCGCGGCCGCCCCGCACAACGTTCGCAAGCGGACGAACCGATCGCGACGATTCAAGTGAGGCCGGAACTATACATCCAGCCGCTTCCGACCGCATCGCAGCGGCCGGAACGAGTGTGCAAATGGATTAGCGCTGGTCAGCGCAGACGCGCGGTCGCGGTGACCGGCGGCGCGGCGGGCGCACCGTAAATCGTCGCCACACCGTCGACGTCGTCCTTCTGGAGCACGTCGAGATTGCTCGTGTGGCTGTTCATGATGGCCGGCACCGCCTGCGCGTGATCATCGGGGTGCCCCAGGCCCAGGACATGACCGAACTCGTGGAGGGCAACACGCCCCATGTCGTACAGCGTGCCGCCGCCGACGGCCGGCCTCAGATCGCCGCGATAGGAGTTCCAGTTGATCTTGCGATTGAACACGACATCGGTTTCGACGATAAGGTTGTCGGGTGTCGTGTAGGAAGTCAGCGTAATGGCCAACACGCCATCCGCGAACGGCTCGCCGTAGACATCGTCACCGAAGACGACGTTGTTCGCCCCATCCTGTATCGCGGCATTGTGATTCGGGTCGGGCATCGGCACCAACGCGACGCCGCCCAGAACGCCATTCCACGCGTTGAGCGCGTTCTTCGTGATCGCGTCCCAATCGCCGTTGCCGTCGACGAGCGGGCCAGGCGCCCCGCCCATCTGCAGGTGCATCGGGATTTCGCCGGGCGCCCAGTGGTACGCCTCCTCCCAGTGCGCGCTGCCCGTGCGGCCGACCGCGAGGACGAGCGCAGCGACAGCGACGATCGACCAGCGCGGTTTCATCGCTTCCTCGCTTCCGCAAGCGCCATTACGATGCGGCTCCGGAAATCCGACAGCGTCATCGAGGATTCAGGAGCCATCCGCAGACCCGAGGTCGGCGACCCGATGCTCTCCGGGCGCAGCAACGAGATCCCCTCGAGCGTGAACACGCGATCGACGCCGCCACTGTCGCGGCGGACGCGCAGCACTCCCTGCGTGAAACCGACGATCGGATTGATGCTCGCCTTCCGGTGAGCGAAGACGACCTCGCGGTCGCCGACCGCGAACTTCGGCATCCCCTCGACGGCCAGACCGTACCCTTCGGCTTCGCCGCCCAGAAAATCGAACACCTCAACGAGGCTCGATGTGCCATACACCGCGTCGTCCACGCGGAATGTGACGCGCGTCTTCACGAGCGTGCCGGTGCGCGTTCGCAGCCTGTACGGACGAACATCGACGACGTCGCCGACGAAGATCACCTCGGCCTGATTCACGAGTTCCCGAAACGTGACCGGCAGGTAGGTGGTTGCAGAAACCGATGACGCGAGAGCCAGCGCGACGGTCAGAAAGGCACACGCGCGCCAGAGGCGCTTCCTGTCACATATAGGCATGATGGCGGACTGAGAGTATCTATCGACCTGTCGACTAACGTCAACAGGCGCACGGATTTACGCGACCGACACCGGCGAGCTCCGATACCAGTTGACGGTTTTCGCCAGGCCGTCTTCGAAGCTCACAATCGGCTCGTAGCCGAGAATTCGGCGGGCTTTCGCGATGTCAGCCTGCGAATCCTTCACGTCGCCGGGGCGCGGCGCCGCGTAAACCGGTTCCACGCTGCTACCAACGAGCTGACGCACGGTTCTGAACAGCGTGTTGAGGGATATGCGTCCGCCCGTGGCGACGTTGATGACTTCCCCGCTGGCGCCCTTTGCCGTGCAGGCGCGGAGTACGCCGTCGACGACGTTGGCGACGTAGGTGAAGTCGCGCGTATGCTCGCCGTCACCATAGATGGTGGGCTGACGGTCATCGCAGAGCGCGCTGATGAAGAGCGAAATCACGCCCGAGTAGGGCGACGAGGGGTCCTGCCGCGGCCCGAAGACGTTGAAGTAGCGGACCGTCACGGTCTCGAGGCCGTAGAGATTCGTGAACATCTGGCAATACTGCTCCGCGACGAGCTTCTGCAGGGCGTACGGCGACAGCGGCGCCGTCGGCATCGTCTCGACCTTCGGCAGCGTCGGC
>QHWQ01000402.1 GCA_003222635.1 Acidobacteriota bacterium
CCCGGGGTGCTCGCGGATCCCGCGAGCTACGCTGCGTGGGAAAAGCACATGGTCGCGCGGTGTGTGGATGCGGAGCTGTCGCCCGAGAGCGTCATCGCGACGCTCGCACGCGACGCGCGCATGGTGCGTGTCGTGCAGCCGGTGAGCAGCGAATCGATCTCCCGTGCAATCGTACGGCTTCCCGCCCGCGGCATCGCTGCGGATCCGCCCGAGACGCTCGAGTCGAGCCTCGCGCATCTGGCGGACGTGATCGCCTCCGTGCCCGAGGAGTGGCGACCCGAGCCCGACACGCGCGGCCTCGACGCCGCCTATGCGCGCGGCGTGCGGCCGTTCTGGAGCGATTGGAACGCGCCGCTGAAGCGCTACCTCGCCGCCAAGGCGTTCGCCTCGTGGACGGCGTATCAGGGACGCGGCTTCCTGACGATTGTTCACGGCATCGACGCGGCGCTCGCGCTGGTTCGCGTCGAAGCGGCGCGCCAGTGCCGCGCTGCGCGCCGCTCTCTCGACGCCGCGCTTCTCCAGGAAGCCTTCAGGCAGGCCGACTTCGCGTTGAATCATCTGGCCGCCGGTGATGAGCTGGCCGAGCGCTGGTCCAAGGTCGAGGCATAGCGGTTGCAGTTGCGGCCGGCCATGGACGCACTGGACCTGATCAAGGAAGACCACAAGCGACTGAAGAAGCTGCTCAAGGACACGCTCGAGGCCGAGGGGTCGCAGCGCGAACATGCGATGGACCATCTGCGCACCGAGCTCGTCGCGCACGAGCGGATGGAGGAAGAGGTGCTCTATCCGCGGCTGCGGGACGAAAACAAGGCGCGTCAAGAGGTGCTCGAGGGATACGAGGAGCACCACGTCGCCGACGTGATCCTCGACGAGCTGCTCGATGTGCCGGCCGAGACCGATCTGTGGAAGGCGAAGGTCAAGGTGCTGAAAGAGAACGTCGAGCACCACATGGACGAAGAGGAGAGCGAGCTCTTCAAGAAGGCGCGCGCGGTGCTGGATCGCGACGAGCTCGAGCGGCTCGGCGAGCGGATGGAGCAGATCAAGCGCTCCGCCGAGGACGCGGATTAGGTGAAGACAGCGACCACGGGCCCGTGGTCGCTGGTTCCGACCTCACGCTGAACGACGCAGGAGGCGGCGCGCTCGGCGATCGACTGCGTGGCGAGCACGTAATCGAGGCGCCAGCCGATGTTGCGCTGCTTCATGTTGCGCCACGGCGCCCACCACGTGAACAGGTCCGCGTTGTCCGGATCGACCTGGCGATGCACGTCCACCAGGCCGCGGCTGATGATTCGTTCGATGAGCGCGCGCTCTTCCGGCAGCTGGCCGATCGCGCGCGGCTTGCGCTCCTTCGGATGGACGTCCATGTCGGTGCGCGCGACGTTCAGGTCGCCGCACATGACGAGCGGCCGTCCGGTCGCATGGAACGCCGACGCGTAGGCATCCATCGCCTCGAGGAACCGCATCTTCGCGGGGAAATCCTTGCCGCCGTTGGGAACGTAGATCGACGCCACGGTCGCCTGCGGCAGCTGCACGGTGACGATGCGGTGCTCGTAATCGAACTCGGGATGCTGAAACTCAGGACGATCGGGAGAGCTCGCCTTGCGCACGTGCAGGCCGACGCCTGAATAGCCTTTGCCGCCGTGCCAGTAGCACCAGTAGCCCTCGATCTCGCAGAGCCAGACGGGCAGCTGATCGACCGCGGCTTTGATCTCCTGCAGGCAGAGCACGTCGGGCTGCTCGCGATCGATGAGGTCGTGCAGCTCCGCCTGGCGCGCGCGGATGCCGTTCACATTCCACGTGACGATCTTCATAGGAATCAGGGCTCAGGGCTCAGGCCTCAGACTCGAGCCAGGCCCTGGCGCTGTCGCACAGCAGCTGCACGTCGGCGACGAGCTCGCGGCTGAGCGCATCGGCGCCGGCGAGCTGGCCTTCCACCGCCATCAACTCCAGCTTGCGCGCGCTCTCGGCCGCGTCGAAGGCGCCGAAGGGAGCGATCGATCCGCGCAGCTTGTGCGCCGCCGCGCGCAGCGCCTGGCCGTCGCCGGCAGCGACCGCTTGTGTCAACGCGTCAACCTGCGCGGGAGCCGTCTCGACGAGCAGCTGCGCCAGATCGCGAACAAGCCCTTCGTCGCCGTATTCGCGCAGCAGGAGCACGGCATCAAAGGGCGGCATGCCCGCGATTGTACGCAATCATCTTGCGTGTGGAGCAGAGGCTGCACGAGCTGGCTGCGCGCATCCGCGATGCACGCCGCGTGACGGTGATGACCGGCGCGGGCGTGTCCGCGGCGAGCGGAGTGCCCACCTTCCGCGGACCAGGTGGACTGTGGCGCACGTATCGCCCCGAGGACCTTGCGACGCCCGACGCGTTCGAGCGGGATCCGGCGCTCGCCTGGGAGTGGTATGCGTGGCGGCGCCACAAGGTCGCGTCATGCGAGCCGAACGCCGCGCACACGGTGCTCGCTCACTGGTCGCAACGCGAGGGCGTCCGCATCGTCACGCAGAACGTGGACGACCTGCACATCCGCGCGGGCACACGCGATCTCATTCGACTGCACGGCTCACTGTGGGAGCTGAAATGCTTCAATGGCTGCGACGCGGGCGCGCGGCCGTGGCGCGACGAGCGCGTGCCGCTGCCCGACGCGCTGCCGCGCTGCCCGCACTGCGGCGGCTACGCGCGGCCGGCGGTCGTCTGGTTCGGTGAATCGCTCGATCCAGCGGATGTGGATCGCGCCGCGGAGGCGACGGCCTGCGACGTCTTCCTGACCGTCGGCACCTCCGCGCTCGTCTATCCAGCGGCGGGCTTCGCGCGCCACGCGCAATCACGCGGCGCGTTCACCGCGGAAATCAATCTCGAGGAAACGCCTGCTTCCTCGTTCGTCGATGTTTCGATCCTCGGCGCCGCCGAGGACGTGCTGCCCCGGCTCGATCGGCTGCTCGCGTAGTACCATTCCGGGAATGCACAACCCGGTTGTCCCCGAAACGCTCGAGGGCTGGAGCATCCTGCACCT
>QHWQ01000129.1:0-7878 GCA_003222635.1 Acidobacteriota bacterium
TTCGTTCGTGGGAGAAAACCTATCGTTTCTAGATGCCGGCGATTACGATGCGGACGGTGGTTCCGAAGTGCTCTTCCTGATCTCGGGGTACAACCGTGGCGGATACGCGTTGTTGTTTGACGACTTCAAACGCAGCGCGGTTTTCGAATTCAGCTACCACTAAGCAAATCAGCAGCGGCGAAGGCGGGCGGGACCTACCCGCCCCACCCGCCCTACCCGCCTGGAACAGAAGGCGGACCCCCAACTGCAGCTGGCGCGGATAGCCGATGCCCGGCACGAAGCCGTTCGGCTGCCGGAACGCGGAGCTGCGCGCGTTGCCGGTGTAGTTGTTCCCGAAGTTCGCGGTGTTGAACAGGTTGAAGAACTCTGCGAACGCTTGCTGGTTGGTCGCCGGGTCGATGTAGCGGTCTGTTCGCGCCATCGCGGTTGAGTCGCTTCGATCCGCGCCGCACCCGGCAGCAGCGCCAGCATGCCGCTGACGTTGCGCGCGATCATCGGCAGGTTCTGCAGCTCGGTCGTCTCGATGCTCGAGGGTTGACGCCAACCGTCACGCCGCGCCGCGGCGCCGCCGCGAACCCCGGCAGCTCCGTGGTCACGTTGCAGGTGCCCGACCCGAGGCCCGGCATGCTGTACACGCCCTCGCCGTTGGTCAGCGCGGTATGAACAACGCCGGTGGCCTGGTTGGTGACGGTGACAGTGACACCGGGCAGGACTGCATCCGCCCGATCGAGAACGCGGCCGTTGATCGTGCTCGTCGCCTGCGCGAGGGCGAAGCCGCGAACGTGCGGCTCGCCCTCGTACAGCGCTGAGGTCTAGAACAGGAAGCGCATGCCGAGCTGCACCTGTCTCGGATAGCCGATGCTCGGTATGAATCCTGTCGGTGTCCTGAACGTGGCGGCGCGTGCATTGCCGCCGTAGGCGGCACCGAAGTTCGCCGTGTTGGTGATGTTGAAGGCTTCGACGAAGATGCCTATCTTCCGGTCGGCACTCCCTAACCCGAAGTACTTCGTCGCCCGCGTGTCGAAGACGAACGTCCTGTCACCGCGCGCGGAGTTGAACGAAGTCTCCACCCCCGTCAACGGATCGATGTAGTGGTCGTTCGTGGTGCCGTCCCTGTTCGTGTCGACGCCCGTCGTCAGGTTGTACGGCCGCGCGCTGGCGATCTGCACGACCGGCGACAGCTGGAAGCCCAGCGGCAGGTCGAACACGCCGGTGGCCACCACGCGGTGCCGCTCGTCGTTGCCCGTCGGGCCCCACTCGGTCGCCGCGAATGGCTGGTTCCAGACTTCCGGTGCCGGCGCGCCAGAGCGGTTGCCGGTCGAACCGCCGAACGCGTAGGCGTGCGCGAACGTGTAGTGCGCCTGCAGCGTCGCGCGCGGCATGCGGCGCTGGAACAGGAGCGTGAGCGCGTCGTACTTCGACCGGTTGATCGACGACAGGACGTTCACGGCGGCGAACTGGTTCGCCGGATAGCCGCCGGCGACCAGCGCGGGTGCGAGCCGCCGCACACCGTTGAGGGTCGGGTTGACGTTCAGCGACCGCAGCTCGTGGCGTCCGAGGCTGAGCGTGTAGTCCACCGACACCGTGGTATTGGCCGCAAGCGTGTGCGCGTAGCCAAGATGGTACTGATACGTCCGCGGCTCGACGAGATTGGGATCGATCCACTGGCCAACGCTCTGCAACGGCAGCTTGTCGGGGGCCGATGGGGCCGGCGGCAGCGGGTCGCGCACCAGGACGAAGTTCGCCAGGTCGCCGACGCCGTACGTCGAGTTCTGAAGATCCGCAAGCCCGTTGAGTGGCCGGTGGTTCTGCGACGTGATGTCGCCTGCGGCCATCGCCGTGTTCAGCTGATCGAAGTAGATGCCGGCGCCGCCGCGCAGCACGTGCTGGCCGTTGCCGTTCAGGTCATACGCGAACCCGACGCGCGGCGAGATGTTCTTCCTCGGCGTCTTCGGCAGCCCGCCATGCGAGTCGCCGATCGCCGCGAGGATCTGCCGTGTCGCGTTCTGCGGCTGGTCGACTTCGTCCATCAGGTTGACGTCGAGGTCATACCGGACGCCGAGGTTCATCGTCAGCCTCGGGTTCGCGCGCCAGTCATCCTGGAACCACGTGCTCCACTGCTGCGCGTTGGTGAGCGTGTTCGCGAAGTACCCCTGGCCGTTGTGCGCGCCGCCGTTGCCCTGCGTCCAGTCCTTGAGGATGCCGGGCGTCTGGAACCCCTGCGGGTACTTGCCGTTGCTGTTGCTGACGATGACCGACGGATCGTCGAAGAACGTGAGACCGGCAAACATCTGGTTCGAGTTGAGCAGGCCGAGATGCCAGTCGTAGTTGTAGTTGACGCCCATCTTCAACTGGTGGTTGCCCTCGAGCAGCGAGAGATCGTCTTTGATCTCGTACACCCGGCGAAACGACTTCGAGCCGCCATCGTTGCCGGAGTTCGTCGTGACCGACGGGAACACGAGCTGCGGCGCCAGATTTTCGACCGTCGGGAAATCGCGCGTGTAGTGTTTGCCCGTCAGCTGATCGACCACGTCCGCCAGATAGTTCCACTGATTCATCTGGCCGGTGATCTGGTTGAGGCCCTTGTTGCCGAGCACGTAGCTGTGCTGTGCGACGGCGCTCCAGATCGTGAGCGTCATGTTGTCGGGCTGGCCGTCGTCGTTCCTGGTTGCCCACGTCACGGCCGGGCGCGTTTCGTTCTGGCCCGCGAACCGTGCGAACACCGACTGCTTGTTGTTGATCTGGTCGTTCACCTTGCCGCTGTACATCCGGAGCCCGCTCTTGACCGTCAGATCGCTCGGGTGCTGCGGATAGATCGTTCCCGGCGGAAGGTGTCCCGCCGCGAGCTGCGGCACCAGCAAATCGAGCTGGCTGAAGAGTGCCTGCGGCACGAACGTGCCGACCGTCTGGCTCTGCTGCTCGATGGCGCCGAAGAAGAACATCTTGTTGTGGACGAACGGCCCGCCCAACGAGCCGCCGTACTGCTGGCGGCTGAACGGCGACTTGGTCGCACTCGCCTGCGCGGTGTAGTAGTCCTTCGCGATCAGTTTCCTGTCGCGCTCGTAGCCGAACAGCGTGCCGTGGAACTGGTTCGTGCCCGACTTGGTGACCATTGTCACCGACGCGCCGCTCGTACGTCCGTCAGCCGCCGAGAACTGGTTGGTCGAGAGCTGGAACTGCTCGAGGCTCTCGGTCGTGTAGGACATCAGCGGGCCGCTGTAGTGATTGTCGCGGTTGTCCGCGCCGTCCACCCACTCGGCGACGTTGCCGCCCGACGAGCCGCCGTACGAGACCGTTCCGGTCTGGTCCTTCGTGCGGTGGAGCGAGGCCGCGGGCGCGGCGCCCGGCAGCAGTTCGAGCATGCCGGTAATCGTGCGCGTGACCATCGGCAGGTTCTGCAGCTCGGTTGTCTGAATCGTGGCGGCCATCTTCGACTGCGTGGCCTCGATGAGCGGTGCTTCGCCGGTCACCGTCAACGTCTCGTTGACGCCGGCGACGGAGAGCTTGAAGTCGACTGTCAGCGTGGCGCTGACCAGCAGGTTGACGTTGTCGCGCGCCGACGCCTGGAAGCCGGGCAGATCGCTCTTCACCTCGTACGCGCCGGGTTCCAGACCGGGCAGCGCCCACTGGCCGTTCTCGTTGGTGACGGTCGTGCGGACCACGCCTGTCGCCTTGTTCGTAACGGTGATGGTGACACCGGGTAGAACGGCGTCGCTGTTGTCGACGACGCGTCCGTTGAACGTGCTATTGCCTTGTGCGAATGCCGATGTCGCAACGAGTGCGATGAAAGCGGCAACCAGCCACCCACGCATGCCGAGCCTCCTTGTTATGAACGCCCCTGGGTCAACGTGCAATGTACGGAGAATGAGCCGGATTCTAGAGGATGGCGTGCGTGGCGTCGATAGGGTCGATCCTGGATACTACCCCCCTGCATCAATCAGGACTCGCCTTTTACCTCCTGCCATTCGGCTTCCATCTCAGCAAGCGTCGCCTGATGAATCCGTATGCCGATCACCTGGCCTGACGTCATCCCTTCGTCTTCCGCGGACTGCGCGAACACGTGCGGATGCCGTCGGATCAGACCAGCTTCGCCGCGTTAGTGCTGTCGTTCGCGCACACCGCTGCGATGTACTTCGGTGACATCCTGGATCCGGTGAGCGGCGCGGCTAATCGTTCTTGTCGTCCACGCTGACGATGATCGACGTTGGTCGACGACTTTCTGCTCCACGCGTGAGAGGGGATAGAGTAGCGCCCGATTAGACCCATGAGCGAAACGAAAGGGAAATTCCTTCCGGCCTTGCTCCTGCTCTTCGTGGGAAGCGGCTGCGCGGCGCTGATTTACGAAATTGTGTGGTTTCAGCTGCTCGAACTGATTGTCGGCGCTACGGCACTTTCGTTGGGGATCCTGCTGGCGACCTTCATGGGCGGGCTCTGCGCCGGCAGCCTTCTGCTCGCGCGCGTCGTCCCGGCGAGCCGTCATCCGCTTCGCGTGTACGCGCAGCTCGAGCTCGGTATCGCGGTCTTCGGGGTAGTGATTCTCTTTGCGGTGCCGGCGCTCGGCCGGAGCGCGACCGTGCTGCTGGTGCCGCCGACGCTGTTGATGGGGGCGACGCTCCCCGCCATCGCGCGTTTCGTCGAGGCGACACCGCAAGGGGTCTCGTGGCTCGGGTTCTTCTATGGCGGCAACATCGCGGGGGCCGTGTTCGGATCGCTGCTCGCCGGCTTCTACCTGCTGCGGCTCTACGACATGGCACACGCCACCTACGTCGCGGCGGCCATCAACGTCGCGATGGCGACGCTGGCGTGGGTACTCGCCAGCCGCGCGCCGCGGCGTGTGACTGAAGAAAAGCCCGCGCGAAACGCTCGCGCGACAGGTGAACGTGCCACGGCCATGGGCGCGAACCCTTATGGTTCGCGGTCGCCGATTTACGTCGCGATTGCGTTGTCGGGACTCGCCGCGCTTGGCGCGGAGGTGGTCTGGACGCGCATCCTCTCGCTGCTCTTTGGCGGCACCGTCTACACGTTCTCGATCATCGCGGCGGCGTTTCTCTTCGGCCTCGGCATCGGCAGCGCGGTTGGCGCATGGCTCGCGCGCAGCGCGGAGCGCCCGGGCGCGATGCTCGCGGGCTGCCAGGTCGGCGTCGCGCTGACCGTTGCGTGGGGCGCGGCGTTGATCAATCGCGCGTACCCGTACTGGCCGATCGATCCGGCGCTCGCCGCCGGGCCGTGGTTCAACTTCCAGATCGATCTGCTGCGCGCGTTCGTCGCGGTCGTCCCTGCGGCCTGTTTCTGGGGCGCGAGCTTTCCGCTTGCGCTCGCCGCGGCGGCGCCGCGCGCCGAGGATCCGGCCGCCATCGTCGGCCGCGTCTACGGGGCCAATACGATCGGCGCCGTGGTGGGCTCGCTCCTCTTCAGCCTGCTGATCATCCCCGCCTTCGGCACGCAGGATGCGCAGCGCCTGCTGATCTGGATCGCCGGCGCGGCCGCGTCTGCGACGCTCGCGTGGCGCATGGCCGTGGCCGGCGTGGTGGCCGCGGTCATCGCATCCGTGACCGTCGCGGCTGTGCCGCCCGACGTCATCGCCTACGGGCGCCAGCTCGCGACCTTCAAGGGCGCGAACTTCCTGTACGAAGGCGAAGGGCTCAACTCGTCGATCGCCGTCTCGGAATCCGAAGGCGGCATCAGGAACTTCCACGTCAGCGGCAAGGTCGAAGCGTCCACCGAAGTGCACGACATGCGGCTGCAGCGGATGCTCGGCCACATGTCGGCGCTGCTGCATCCCGACCCGAAGTCCGCGCTCGTCGTCGGCTTCGGCGCCGGCGTCACCGCGGGATCGTTCGTGCTGCATCCCGGCATCAAGCGGATCGTCATCTGCGATATCGAGCCACTCATCCCGCGCATGGTCGCGCCGTACTTCTCCGCCGAGAACTACAACGTCGTCAGCGATCCGCGCGTGCAGATCGTCTACGACGATGCGCGGCATTTCATCCTGACGACGAACGAGAAGTTCGACATCATCACGTCGGATCCGATTCACCCGTGGGTGAAGGGCGCGGCCTCGCTCTATACGAAGGAGTACTTCGAGCAGGTGAAGGCGCACTTGAATCCGGGCGGCGTCATCACGCAGTGGGTGCCGCTCTACCAGAGCACCGAAGACGTCATCAAGAGCGAGGTCGCGACCTTCTTCGACGTATTTCCGTTCGGCACCATCTGGAGCAACCAGTATGCAAACGGCGGCGGCTACGACGTCATCATGCTGTCGAAGGCGGAAGCGCTGAAGATCGATCCGGCGGCGCTCGACGCGCGCCTCAATCGCTCCGACCACGAGCGGATCGCCGCGGCGCTCACGCAGGTGGAGCTCGGCGGTGTCGACGGTTTGATGGCGCCCTACGCCGGCCAGGCGCGCGATCTGCGTCCGTGGCTCGCCGACGCGCAGATCAACACCGATCGCAACCTGCGTCTCGAATATCTCGCGGGGATGGCGAACAACGTCTACGACGCGCAGATCTATCAGGACATGCTGATGTTCCGCAGGTTTCCCGAGGAGATGTTCACCGCTTCGCCTGAATGGATGGAGAGGCTTCGTCGGGTAATGGCGACTCCGCCGGGATCTCAATAGAGACACCCCTTCGCGTCGCACACCTCCACTCACAACCTGACCGCACTGGTCACGAGCCACGAAGGCACAGAGACACGGAGGGACGACTTGGCGAAGCACTCGGCTGATTCCTGACTTGCATTAGGACCCACTAGGGCGTTATCGCCTACTTCGGCACCCTGATCGTCTGGGTGCTCATGGCGGCGTACACGTCGAAAGATTGACTACTCGGATATCCCGGACTCGTCGCCGGAACAACTGACGGCCATGCGCCGGGTGGGTCGGCCGCCAATCGGGAAGAAACCCCGTCAGTTGATCGCCATTCGCATCGATCCGAGTGTCCTCGAGTCGTTTCGCAAGGAGGCGCGTCGCCGCCGCGTTGGCTATCAGACGCTCATCAACGGGGTTTCGCGGAGCACACCCGCAAGAACGTCGCGGTGGGCATGTGCGGGATCGGAGCTCGCCTGTGGAGTCGTCCAATGTTCGGACTCTTCTCCTAATCACGCGCCAATGGTGCCCGTCACGAGCTCGCCCGCCGGCTCGTAGGTGGCGATGATCACGCCGGCGTCGCCGACGCGGCTCTTCACGAGCTTCCACGTCGCCGAACGCGTGCCCTCGGCGAACAATCGCTTGCCGGTGCCGATGGTCACGGGATGCGTCCAGACGTGCATGCGGTCGACGAGCTTCTCCCGAAGCAGCGTCTGAATCAGGGTGCCGCTGCCCCAGACGATCATGTCCGGGCCATCCTCCGCCTTCAGCCTGCAGAGCGCGGCGGGCACGTCGCCCGAGACCACCTTCGTGTTCACCCAGTCGGGCTCGAAGGGCTCGTGTGACGCGACGTACTTCGTCGCCTCGTTGAACGGTTTCGCGATCGCGTTGTTCGGATCCTGCTTCGGCCAGAAGCCCGCGAAGATGTTGTAGGTCGTGCGTCCGAGCAGCATCGCGAACGGCGGCTTCAGAAACTCGTTGAGGGCCTCGCCCAACGAGTCGTCCATGACGTGAGCCTGCCACCCGCCGTACTTGAACCCGCCCGACGCGTCCTCCTCGGGTCCGCCCGGCGCCTGCATGACGCCGTCCAGCGTGACGAAGGTCGTGGTGATGATCTTCCGCATATCGGATTCCTTGGTGAATAAGGCGTTGCCGCCTTCGTGTCGATGTCCCCCGGTAGTGTGGGCCGGCCTCGCTTCAGTTGGTAGTCGATCGAAGGAGGTTGAAATCGACAAAGCCCGGGCGCGGGCGCGAGGTCAGGAATCAGGGCGGCGTTACTCGCGGCTGCTCCA
>QHWQ01000129.1:7904-19307 GCA_003222635.1 Acidobacteriota bacterium
TGCGGCGTAGCGCGTGGCGCTGGAGCTGAGACGCACCATCGAACATCCTCGCTCCCTCGCCCAGGTTTCGGCACGGTTCATCAGCGCCCGGCCGACACCGAACCGACGATGCTGTCGGTCCACGACGAGACCCCCAATCACGGCGAACGCCTCTGCATCGACGTATTCGGCAAAGACGACGTGGACCCACCCAACGGCGCCGCCGCCCACGTCCGCGACGAGAAACTGCTCGTCGGCCCGGGCCAGGATTCGGGACAGCCGGTCAGCCGCGTCCCCTTTTGTTAGGTCGTAGCCAAGTTGTGTCGTCAGACGGGCGATCTCGTCCACGTCTGACGGACGGGCCGCTCGAATCGTGATCGGGGCCATGGTGCGTTCAGTGAGGATACGCTGAGTCGCCTCGCGCGAAGTACTTGTCTATCTCCGTGGCTTCGTCGCTCCGTGACTCCGCGCCTCCGTGGCTTCGTCCTGCCGGAGTTTGTCAGAAGAATGAGTGAAGGTTGATCCCTTTCGGGCTGCTAATTAGTGCCCGCGACTCCCGCCATGTTCACCTTGCGCCCGCCGATGTAGACCGAATCGATCTGACGCGTGTTCTTGATGTCGGTGAGCGGGTTCGCATTCAGCACCACGAGATCGGCCCACTTCCCCGTCTGCAGCGAGCCGGCGCCGTCGATCTTCATCACGCGCGCGGCGGTGCTCGTCGCCGAGACGAGCGCCTGCATCGGCGTCATCCCCGCCTGCACCAGCATCTCGAGCTCCGCGTGCTCGTTGTAGCCCACCCAGCGACCGAGGTTGCGGTCGGGAATCGATCCGCTGTCCGAGCCCATCGCGATGGTGATGCCCGCGTCGATGAGCGGCTTCAGGTTCTTGATCCCCTGCGCCAGCTGCGGCTTGCTCGCCTGAATGCCCGCGTTGGTCCGGTAGCGCTGCTGCGTCGCCGGATCGCTCAGCACGTCCACTTCATGCTTGTAGGCCTGCATGCCGCGCAGGAAGAACGGATCCTTGAAGAAATCCGGCAGGTTCTCGTAGATGAAGACCGACCGGTCACGCACGAGCGTCGGGATGAGCGCCACGTTGCGCCGTTTCATCTCCGCGATCGTCGCCGCATCGATGTCCATGTCGCGGACGCTGTGCGCGATGACGTCCACGCCCCCCGCAATCGCGGTCTTCGCGTCCTTCAAGTAGACGATGTGCACCGCGGTGGACATGTTGTGCTTGTGCGACTCGTCGATCGCCGCGGCAACCACGTCGGGTTTCAGGTCGGTCGGCACGCCATCGAGATGCAGCTTGATGAAGTCCGCCCGAAGCGGCACGTGCCGCTGCACATCAATCCGCGCATCGTCCGCTGTTTCGGTTCCGGTGGGACCCGGGCGGAAGAGAATCGGCCGGCCTGCCGCGTAGAGCCGCGGCGCATCGGTCGCCACGGGACCGATGCCGAGGCGCTGCGTGTCGCGCAGGTAGAAGCCTTCCGGCTCGTCGTAGGTCTCGAAGCCGAGCGTCATGATCGACGTCACGCCGTAGATCGCGTACGTCTTGAGCCGCCGCACCATCTCGTCGCGATACGGTCCCGGGTTGACGCTGATGTCGGGATCGATGTGCGCGTGCGAGTTGATGAGGCCCGGGATGATCGTCTTCCCCGCCACGTTGATCACGGTCGCGCCCGCCGGCGGCGTCACGGTGGACGAGGATCCAATGGCCGTGATGCGCCCATTGGTGACGACGACGGTCGCCTGCTCGATCGGCGCGGCGCCGGTGCCGTCGATGACACGCGCTCCCGTCAACGCAATCATGCCGGGCGCAGGAATCTGCGCCCGGGCAGTCGCGGCCAAAACCACGAAGGTCGCGAAGAACACTTCCCTGCCCGCGCATCGCGGAACAGCCGCTCGAGCTCGCTCTTCTTGAACATGCCGAAGCCGCCCGACAGATCCAGCGCGCGGTCGGCGATGCGGAATGCCGCGTCAACCACCTTGTGCTTGACCGAGAAAATCTTTATGAACCAGTCAGGGCCGACGCGCCCTTCGGTCCAATCGCTGCCGACGGCTTCGATGTGCGGACCCATTGCTTCGATGTCCATGGTGATCTCGGCGATCCCATGCTGCACTTCGGGGTGGTAGATCATCGGCCGCGTCAGCGCAATCGACGTCTTCGTCTTCAGCTGCTCCACGAGCACCTCGCGCACGCGCATCGAGAGGCCGTAGTAGATGTTGGCGAACCCATAGAGCGCCCACGTCAGGAAGCCGGCGACGAAATTGTCGGCGCCGGCGGCGCCGGCGGGGACCACGCGCGCGATGTACTTGTCGGGCACGAACGCGCCTTCGAGCACCGTGTCGTCGCTCCGCGTCGCGCGCATGCCGAGCACGTCCCACGTGTCCTTGATCGTGTAGCCCTTCGCGTCGCGCGTCATGAAGCCGTGGACGACCTTTGGCGCCGCCGGATCGCTCGTGTCCATGCCGTGCAGGCCGAAGCGCGTCCACACGGGTGTCAGGCTTCCGAACGACTTGCGCCCGGTGAACGTATAGCCCCCATCGACCTTCACCGCCTTCGTCGTCGAGAGCAGGCCCGGAATGTCGTTGCCATGCTCCGCGTGACCCGCGGCGAACACTTCGCCGGCCGCGGCCTCCTCGAGAATCCACTGCAGCGATTTGTCGCCACTGCGCCACGCATCGGCGGCGTCGCCGACCCAGTAGTTGTGCATGTTGAGCGCGAGCGCGGTCGCGGGCGCGTACATCGCCAGCTTCCGCGTCTCACGGCCCACCTCGGCGAGGTTCATGCCGAGGCCGCCGAGCTCGCTCGGGATGGCCATCCGCAGATAGCCTGCGGCTTTCAGCTCGTCGAAATCTTCCTGGAAAAACTTGTTATCCCTGTCGTACCCCGCGGCTCGCTCGCGACACCTGGTAAGAAGCTGATCGGTGAGAACGGATTCGGCAACGACCGCCATGGACACACCTCCCTGGAAATTTGGGGATGAAGGCGGCCGAGTATATACCCCTATTGGCGCATCATCACGAGGATTGAACGCCCCTGGACCGGAACGGTGGCGCCAGCGGACACACTGCCGTCACCTTCACCCATCTCCGTACTGGTATCGACAACGACGCGCCATTGCTTCCCGAACATCCCGGCCGGCAGCGTGAAGTCGAGCGGCTCGTGATGGGCGTTGAAGAGCAGCAGGAACGACGCGTCGCGCACGCGTTTGCCGTCCTCGTCGAGGTCGTTCAGGCCGTCGCCGTTGAGGAACACCATCAGCGACTTGGCGAAGCCCGTCTGCCAGTCCTCTTCCGACATTTCTTCGCCGTCGGTGCGCAGCCATGCGATGTCGCTCACCCCCTTGCCGCGCAGGGGCCGTCCCTTGAACCAGCCACGGCGCCGGAAGACCGGATGCTCGTGGCGGAGGCGGATGACGCGGCGCGTGAACTCGAGCAGCCCGCGATCGATCGCCTCCCAGTCGAACCACGAGATCTCGTTGTCCTGACAGTAGGCGTTGTTGTTGCCCTGCTGCGTGCGGCCCATCTCGTCGCCGCCGAGCAGCATGGGGATGCCCTGCGACAGGAGCAGGGTGGCAATGAAGTTGCGCTGCTGCCGCGCGCGCAGCTCGTTGACGGCCGGATCGTCGGCCGGCCCTTCGGCGCCGCAGTTCCACGATCGATTGTGGCTCTCGCCGTCCTGATTGTTTTCGCCGTTGTCGTCGTTGTGCTTTTCGTTGTAGGAGACGAGATCGCGCAGCGTGAACCCGTCGTGCGCGGTGATGAAGTTGACGCTCGCGTACGGCCGCCGCCCATCGTCCTGATACAGATCGGCGCTGCCGGTGAAGCGGTTCGCGAACTCGCCGAGCGCCTGATCCTCCCCGCGCCAGTAGTCGCGCGCGGTGTCGCGATACTTGCCGTTCCACTCGCACCAGCGCACCGGGAAGTTGCCGACCTGATAGCCGCCGTTGCCGAGATCCCACGGCTCGGCGATCAGCTTCACGCCGCGCAGCGTCGGATCCTGATGCACGACGTCGAAGAACGCCGAGAGGCGATCGACGTCATAGAGCTCGCGCGCCAGCGTCGAGGCGAGATCGAAACGGAAGCCGTCGACGTGCATCTCGCTCACCCAGTAGCGCAGCGAATCCATGATCAGCTGCAGCACGTGCGGGTGGCGCATGTTCAACGTGTTGCCCGTGCCCGTGTAGTCGGTGTAGCAGCGCGGATCCTCTTCGGACGGCCGGTAGTACGCCTGATTGTCGAATCCCTTGAACGAGAGCATCGGTCCGAGGTGATTGCCTTCGCCCGTGTGGTTGTAGACGACGTCGAGGATCACTTCGAGGCCCGCCGCGTGCAGGAGCTTCACCATACCCTTGAATTCGCGGATCGCGCCGATCGGATCTCTGTCCGCCGCGTACTCGTTGTGCGGCGCGAAATAGCCGTAGGAGTGATAGCCCCAGTAATTGCGCAGCCCCTTGTCGGCGAGATGCTTCTCGTGGACGAACTGATGCACCGGCAGCAGCTCCACCGCCGTGATGCCGAGCGAGGTGAGGTGATCGATGGACGCCGGATGCGCGACGCCCGCATACGTGCCGCGCAGATGCTCCGGCACCTCGCGATGCAGCTGGCTGAAGCCCTTGACGTGCACTTCGTAGACCACCGTCTCGTGCAGCTTGCGCCCCGGCGGACGATCGCCGCCCCAGTCAAACGCATCGTCGATGACGATCGACTTCGGCATGAACGGCGCGCTGTCGCGATCGTCGCGCTGCAGGTCGTCGCCGCCGAGCGGATAGGGAAACACCGCGTCGTTCCACTCGATGCCGCCGCCGATCGACTTCGCGTACGGATCCACCAGCAGCTTTGCCGGATTGCAGCGCTTCCCCTGCGCCGGATCCCACGGGCCATGCACGCGATATCCGTACTTCTGCCCGGGGCGAACTCCCGGCAGGTATCCGTGCCAGCAGAAGGCCGTTCGTTCCGGAAGTGCAATCCGTGTCTCGCGATCGGACTCGTCGAATAGGCAGAGTTCGACGCGCTCGGCGACCTCCGAAAAAACGGCGAAGTTCGTTCCGCGCCTATCCCACGTCGCGCCGAGCGGAAACGGCTCGCCGGGACGGATGGAGGCGCGAACGGAGGACGAGATGGAGTCGGTCGAAGGAGCGGGGGTGCTGCTCATGTCCCTTCAAGTCTTGCAAGCTGAGCGCCGCACACCGGGCGAATCCGCACGGCGCGCGCACGAAAGCCCGCCTGGCGCATCCAGGTTTTCTTGTAGGATACGCACGGACAGAGTCGGCATTAGTCCTGCTACCTCTGCTGAACATGATGACCGACGACCAGCTTCCCCGAAGCGAAGCCACAGGGGCGCGCCCCACGGCGCGCGTACTCATCGTCGACGACGAGGAGTCCATCCGCCGCCTGGTCTCGAAGTGGACGGACATCTCGGGCTACGAGGTGAAAGCCGCGAGCAGCGCGGAGGCGGCACTGCTGATGATGCACGCCTGGACGGCGGACATCATCGTCTGCGACATCCGCATGCCGCGCTACAGCGGAGTTTGGCTGATCGAACACCTGCGGACGCTGTATCCGACCACGGCGATCATCATTTCAACCGGATACGGCGAGGTCGATCCGTCGCTCCTCATGCGCGCGAAGATCACCGGCTATCTCGCCAAGCCGTACGACCGCGAGACGCTGATGGCCGCGCTCGACCAGGCAATGGAAGCTCGTAAATCGGACGAGCCTCCCGTCCATTAGCTATTGCTGCTCGACGCGGTACCCGCGCTGCTGCAGCATCGCCAGCAGCCCTTGCGGACCGACGATGTGCGCGGCGCCGACCACCACGAAGCAGGGCGAGGAACGTTTCAGGCAGGTGTCGAGCTGCGGCATCCAGTTGCGATTGCGCTGCGTGATGAGTGAGTCGTAGGCCGTCGGGTTTTCGCTGAACGAACCAAGCAGCATCTTCTCGATCGCGCCGGTGTCGCCGTTCTGCCAGGCGGTCATGATCGCGCGCAGGCTCGACTGCTCGGTGTCCATCTCCGCCAGCTCGCTGCGCAGCATCTGCTCCTGCATCCGCTCCGGCATCTTGTCGAAGCGATCGATCTGCGATTCGGCGGTCTCGAGGCCGATCACCTGCTTCCCTTTCGGGCCCGCCAGATCGTAGAAGTGCTTGTCGAGGCCGAGCGAGGGATCGAGCCCCGCGGCCTGCGACCCGAGCGCCTCGAGCATCAGCATCACCATCCACGGCTTCATCGGCTGAATGAGATCGAGCGCCAGCGGCGTGTTCTGCAGCTTCCGCTCGACCATCGCCGCGGTGTCGCGCGACACGGCGCTGCTGAACGTCCGTCCGTCCTGATACATCCCCTTCGCGAGCAGACCAAGACCGCCGTTGAGCGGGTCGGCCTCCGCGAGATCGATTTCCTCGACGAGCGCGCCCGACGCATCGAAGGCACGCTGGTACGCAGGATTGAGCGGATAGGCATCGACCGTCAGCGCGTGCACCGAGCCGGCGAGATACATCACGTTGGCGCCGGACTGCACTTTCCAGAGGAAGCTGCGCCCTCGCGTCTGGGCGATCGCGCCCGACGCGAGCAGAAGCGCAACGGCAAGGGCCGCGAAAAATCGGCCGATAAGAGCATCTCTTCGCATGCCTTGATTATCGGCCGATCGCGATTAGTACTTCGGCGCGGGATTGCTTTCGCCGGTCGCCGGGGCCGGTGCAGGCGTCCTCGTGCCCGTCGTCGCACGGGGCGACGTGCCGAGCGTGTTGATGAACGTCGTCGAGCCCGCAAGCGTCGGGCCGCCGCCGTTGAGGACGCTGTCGAGCGCGACCTTCGCGCCGTAGGCGTCCGTGTTGGAATCCTTGTCCACCCTCAGCGAGCCGCCGGAGAGGTTGACACCGGCGAACACGCCCTTGCTCTGCGAGTACGACAGCACCTGAGCAAGATTTTCGGACGTGGCGGCTGACGCCGCGCGGCCCACCGGACCGGCCGCCACCGACGCATCGGCGCCGAGCGACACCTTACTGTTGAGCATCTTCGTGGCGGCGTCGTGGTTCATCACGAGCAGCACGAGGTCGATTTCCGTCGCGCCGGCCTGGAAGCCGAGGCTCCCTTTCTGAAGCTCCATGAATACTGGCGAGCTCCAGCCGTTGCTGGTGCGGCAGCTCATGACGCCCTTGCCATATTCGCCTCCAACGACGAACGCGGCTTTCTTCATACCCGGAACGACGATGACACAGTCCGCCTTCTGCCAGAGGTCTTCCGAAATGCCGTTCTCGGTGCCCCGAAGCGACGTGACGACCGCCCCGGCGTCATTGAGGCGCTTCTGCTCGCCGGTTGAAAGCGCGGCGAATGCGGTGGTTGCAATCAGTGAGGAGACTATCAATGCGAGCCCGACAGCTCGCGTCTTACGCAAGTACATACAACACCCCCGCGGGTCGAGGCTTCCAAATTCGGTGCCGTGATCCGGTCAGAACCAGCGAAGTATCGCGTTCTCTACGTAGATCAGCAGCCCCATCAGCGCCATGATCTGAGCGATGATGGGCGTCATCTCGCGGATCCACTGCAGAGGCGTGTAGCGGGCGTCAACGTCGCGCTGGATGAACGCGAACGCGACGACCGACTGGGCGCAGCCGATGTGAGTCCAGCAGCCGCCGAGCGCGTATCCGGCGATCTGCGCCATCGCGAAGAACTGCACGACGTCGGTCGTGAAGCCGTGCAGGCCGCGCGAAGCGAAGTCCGCAACGATGTTGTTGTCGAGGATCGCCGAGAGGAACGTGCTGGCGGCGAACTGTGCGAACGCCACGTGCGCCTGGCCGAGCGCAGCTATTCCGCTGACGATGAGGCTCTGCAGTACGTCGAAGAAGCCGGCGCTCGTGAGCAGCGTGATCGAGAGGAACAACGGGAACAGAAAGTAGTACTCCGCGTATTCCTGTTTCGCTTCCCGGAGCGCCAGCGCCCGCATGTTCGGGATACGCGCGATGGCCGGTAGCGCGGCGAGGAAGCCGGCGAACGAGGCGAGGAACAGCGGGATGTCATTGTCGAGCGTGTGCGCGACCAGCAGCGCGACGAACGGGACGAGCGAGAGCGCGCCGAGCCGCTGCGCGCGCTTCCGCAGCTGGGCCATCGACTCCAGCACCTCGTCCACCGCGAGCTCGGCGCGAAACGCCTCCTCGTCGCGTCCTGCCGCCGCGTACAAATAGTGACGATCGAGGCCGTCAGCGAGCTCGTCGCTGACGAAATGACCGAGGAGGAGGCGCCGGACGTCGACTTCGACGTCGGCCAGCACGAGCGCGAGGCCGAGCGATTCACCGCTCCGGACGCGTACCATCACCGGCTCGAGACGATCGCCAAGGATGTCCGCGTGCCCCTCGAGGAGCTCGATCGGTGTCATCACCTCGCCGTGGCGGGACGCCTGCAGAAAGCGGATGTCTTCGGCGTTCGCGTCGATCACGTCCATGGTATCGAGGGAGATCTGCTGCCCCTTCAGGCGGCCGCGAAGGTGCCACGCCACCATGACGAAGCTGGTGATGGCGACCGGCGCGCCGTAATAGAGGAAGAAGGTGTTGGTCAGCGCCGGATACAGGTTCGCCTTCATGATCAGGTTCGGCGGCTCGCCGTATGCCGTCCATACGCCACAGATGGTCGTCACCGCCGTGCACACCATGACCGCGTAGCGGATGGCCGCGATCGGCGATCCCGCGAGCATGAGGATGATCACGAACGTGCGGATCGTGAGACCGATCATCGACACGCCGCCGAGCAGCCCCGAGCTGATCGCGACCACCGCCGTTACCGCGATGATCGTCGGCAGGATCGATCCGCCGTAGCGGCGCAGCAGCATGAACGTCACGCCCTCGAGGACGCGGGTCTGCGCGATGACCGACACCATCAGCGTCAGCCCCAGGATGAACAGCATCGTGTCGGCGTGAATCAGGTCGTCGAGGCCGCGAAACGTCAGGAGATGATGCTGGACCCATGCGAGCGTCCCCTGCCGCGCCAGCTCGACGTGCCAGGTTGACGCCGGCATCCGCGAGAAGGTCGCGACGATGACGAGCAGCATCCCGTACGTCAGCGCGTTCTTATGGATCTGGTAGCGGAACGATCCGAAGACGAACAGTCCAAGGATCGTGGCGAGGACTTCCGTCGCCAGCAGCCACACGGGCAACGTCACGCCGGCGAGCACAATGCCTGCCGCGACAGCCGCGCACACGCCGGCGAACCATGCCGCCGGCAGCATGACGACGGCCGGAGGCGACGTGTCTATCGAGGGAAGCCGTTGCTCCGTCGCCGCAGCTTCCACGTTACGAGGCCGGCGGTCACGAGACCGGCGGCAATGGGAACAAGGGGTACGCCGACCTTCACCAGGGCCGCCCCGACGATGATCGAGGCGCCGATGAAGAACTTCCAGCTCATGTCCGCTGCCACGTCAGCGCCACATCATCACGACGAATATCAACGCGATCATCGCCGCCAGCGCGAGCGCGGGCGCCGTCAGCGGCTTGGTCCACTCGACGTTGCGGATACTCGAGTGCTGCAGCTCGCGAATCTCCTTCATCTGCTTCCGTGCCATTGCCAGCTGAAAGGGGCTGGCTGCGAGTTCGGCGGCGCGCCGCGTTTCCTGCTCGGCGCGGTTCAGCGCGCGGAGCCGATAGTGCAGCTCGGCGTACTTCAATTGCGCCCAGAAGTTATCCGGATCGATGGTCCGCGCCTCCTCGAGGGCATCCATCGACTTGTAGACATCGTAGCCGACAGCGTACGCCATCCCGAGGCAGGTGCGGAGATCCGCGTTGTCCGGCTCGGCCAGGCACGCCGCCTTGAGCTGCTCGATGTAGGTCGCCAGGTCCGTGGGCGAAACGGAGTACGGGTCGCGCCACGGGACCGGAGGAAGCGAGCGGCCGCGGGGCTCGAGCCCCGCGGTCGTGGTCGTCGCTAATGCAATGGACATGGTTATCAGCCCGTGACGCTTTCTGTCCTCATCACGAACTCCGGATAACCGAGCGCGCCCATTTCCGGGATGTCGAGCCCCTCGAGCTCGACTTCCTTCGTGACGCGATGGCCCCAGACCACCTCGAGAATCGCGTTCAGCACGAAGCTGAAGGTGAAGACGAAGCCGAGGAGCGTCGCCACGCCGATCAACTGCGCGACGAGCTGTCCGGGATCCCCGTAGAACAGGCCGGTCACTGATCCCGGAACGCCGTTCCACGCGCCGGCATAGTTGCTCCTGCCGTCCGCGAAGAGGCCTACGGAGATCACACCCCAGATGCCGTTCGTGCCGTGCACCGAGATCGCGCCGACGACGTCATCGAGCTTCGCCTTCCGCTCGATGAACTCGCACGAGAGGCACACGAGGATGCCGGCGACGAGGCCGATGATGACAGAGGCCATCGGGTTGACGAACCCGCTCGGCGCTGTGATCGCGACCAGACCCGCGAGCAGTCCATTGCCGGTCATCGATGCATCCGGCTTCCCGTACCGGAGCCACATGTAGTACATCGCGCCGAACGATCCGGCCATTCCGGCGAGCATCGTATTCACGGCGATGGAACTGATGCGAAGGTTGCCGCTGGTGGCGGCGCCGAGCGTCGAGCCCGGGTTGAACCCGAACCAGCCGAACGCCAGGATGAAGCAGCCAAGCAGCACGAGAACGATGTCGTGCCCTGGAATCGCGTTCGGCTTCCCGTCGCGGGTGTATTTGCCGATGCGAGGCCCGATGATGATCGCCATCGCGAGTGCGGTGACCCCGCCGACCGCGTGCACGACGCCGGAGCCCGCAAAGTCACAGTACCCGTGGCCGAGACCGAAGTTCGCGCCAAGCGTCGCGAGCCAGCCGCCGCCCCACGCCCAGTTGCCATAGATCGGATACGTGAACGCGCCCATGAAGAACGACGAGATGATGAATGCCGAGTACTTCCACCGCTCGGCTGCCGTGCCGGTGACAATCGTGAGCGCGGTGTCCATGAAGACCATCTGGAAGAGGAACATCACCATGACGCCCACGTCATACGTCGCCCCGCCCAGGAACATTCCCCGGGTCCCGAAGAGCCCCACGTTCTTCCCGAACAGGCTCATCGTCACCTCGTGATTGAGCGGCGCCAGTCCGCCCAGGTTCGTGTTCGGCGCGACGCCGCCCATCTGAATGGCGAAGCCGACGATCCAGTACGCGGCCATGCCGACGCCGTACACCATGAAGTTCATCATCATGGTGTGGTTGGCGTTTTTCGCGCGCGCGAGGCCGGTCTCGACAATCGCGAAGCCAGCCTGCATGAACATGACGAGGAAGCCGGTGACGAGCGTCCAGATGAAGTTCGACGCGATGACGTTCTGTCCGACGGTGTTTACCACGTCGGCGACCGTCAGTCCTTTCTTCGCATCGCCCACGGGAATGTCGTTGACCGTGCCCGTGATGGTGCCGGCCGGATCGCCCTTCACCTTGTCGTCCGCCG
>QHWQ01000142.1 GCA_003222635.1 Acidobacteriota bacterium
ATGCCCGCCTGCGGCTCGAAGACGACGATGCCGTCGCGAGCCGTACGGAATCGAAGCAGGCCGTTGGCGCGATCGAGGTCGGCGAGGTCGATGCGATCGGTTTCAAGCGCCGCCAACAGCCGCGCGAGCAGCACCTCGGGATCGAATGGCGAGGTCGCGATGTAGCCGAAATCCCAATCCGAACCGGCGGTGTGAGTGCCACGCGCACGAGAGCCGTACAGCATCAGCAACTCCAGCCCCGGACTCGAGCGAGCGAGCTCGTTGATGTGCCGAACGTCCATCTACCGGCGAGGTAGCCGAGCTCAGCGCGAAGTCGGCGACGAAGCGGAAGCCGTCTTCACGTTTGCCGGCACGGGGAACACGACGTAAGGGTTATTCGTCTCCCAGGACTTGACGGTGAGATCGAACACCGTGCGGCCGGCGTGTTTGCCGACCATGTGGCCCGGCGTCTTGACGTCGGTCAACACTTCCGCGTGATCCGCGTAGTCGGAGAATTCGAACTGGCACGCAAGGTCTGCGAGCGCGGGGTTGTCGGCGCGCGATTCAACCTTCGTGATCAGGTTCTTCGCGTCGAGCGTGGCCTTCAGGCTCATCCCCGCGAGTGGACCGCTGAGCGGCGCCGTGATCACGGTCGCGCCGCCTTCTGTTGACACAACGGTCTTGTCACCTGCGGCATACGCGGCTTTCACCACGCCGTAGGGAAGCATCCAGAGGTTGAGCAGCCGTTCGCGAACCGCCGCCATCATGGGCGTGGCTGTTCCTTTTCCCGGCACGAGGCCGGCGCCGATCTGCGATTCGTTCCACGCCCACGTTTCGCGCACCGTCTCGATCGTGTGCCGCGCGGCTCCCTCGGGGGCGATGTCGACGCGTATCGCCGCCGGGTTGTAGCCGAGGGCGACGTGCACGTCGGTCTTCACCATCCGGCCGTCCACGTCGGTCGTGCCGCTGGCGACGACTTCCTGTGTGTTGATGATGTCGATGCCCGGCAGGCGGGTGTTCGCGCCGCCGATGTCGGACCATCGGGCCATCCCGAGCGCGTCAGCGGCAGCGCGGAGCGTCTTCGCGCGATCCGGCACCCCCTGCGCGTGAGCGGAGTGAACGATCAGCGCGCCGGCGAGCGCGACACCCAATGCGATGCGAATGGTGGCAGTCATGATCAGTGATGTTCTTTGGTGACGGTGTGCGCGAGGTCGCGCTCGCTGCACGGCTGCGATTGCATGTTCTCGCCGTGCATGTAGCCGCCGATCTGATCGAACCAGGTGTTGGCGTTGAACCCCCACGAATCGACGATCAGGGTGTCGCCTTCCCAGCGGGCGATGCTTTCGCCGGTGTAGGTGCCGTCCAGTTCCTGCAGCGGCGTGTGTTTGCGGCCGTCGGTCGGAATCATGCGGTACATGGTCTGCGTCGCAATCAGGCCGCCCTGCCCCGGATAGACGAACATCACGTAGGTGGGGAACTGGGCGATGTACGACGGAATGCCGGCACGCGGGACGCCTGCGGGCATGCAGTTGTTCGACGGGTCCTCTTCGTTGGCGTTGCCGTCGTTGTACTTCACCATGTCCCAGTATTCCGGCTTGTAGATCGGTCTGTTCGATCCGCTGCGCCGGAGCAGCGCCGCCGCGCGTTCCGCCTGCTCGTTGTTCTGAGGGCGATTGTCCAGCCGCGGAAACACGGTGACGAGCTGGCCGCTGTGCAGATCGCGCGCGACGGTTGCGCTCTCGATCGAGATGCCGTTGTTGGCGATCTGGTTCGGCACGCCGTTCAGGTTGTCGCCGAGCGCATTCCAGACGCCGGTGAAATCCGGATGTCCATCGGCCGCGCGCGGCGTCGCGCCAGCCGGCTTCGGCGGCGCGTTGGTGGTGCGCGGCCCCTGACGCGCTCCGCCTCCCTGCGCGAGAAGAGTTGAACCGGCGAGGCAGATCGCCGCGGCCATCGCGATGAGTCGGCTGCTCACACCCATGGTGATCCTCTGGCCTTAGCGGCTATTCGGCGCCGGCGCGTCGGGCGCGTCCGCGAGCAGCTTGAAGTCGCGGCCGTCGGCCATCTTCAGCTCCTGCGCGAGCCCGCTGTTGGATCCATCACGCGCGGCCAGCGCAACGACCGTCAGCTCGTCGCCCGGCTTCAACCCGCCTCGATCGGCGCGGCTCAACCCCGCGCGGCGAAGCCCCGCGAGACCCGTCATCTCGAACGCCCACTTCGTGATCTTCCCGTCGGCGTCCTTGACGTTGACGGTCAGGTAGGAGTGCGGGTTGATGAATTCCATGCGGGCGACGGTCCCGGTGACGGTGATCGTCTTGTAGATGTCGAACTGCGCCTGGATGGAGTGGTGCGCCGACACGAGACCCGGCATCGCCACCAGTGAAGCCGCCAACAGCGCGCTGATGCTCAAACGCATAGTTGCCCCTGAAAAGAAGGACCGCCGCCGAATCCTACACCGCCGCCAGGGTGGAGACAAATCCGCGGTTGCCGCTCACCGCATTTCGTGACGGCGCCGCCGGCGCGGCTCCTCGATCGACGCTGGTTCCAGCAAATCGGCAAGGAGCGAGTGGGTCCGGCTGAAGCCGGACCCTACCGCCGCTCTACTGCGGCTTGACGAACAGGCCGACGAGACCCGCGGAGCCTTTGGCGTGCGACATGCCGCCCTGCGGCACCAGCTTGGCCAGGAACTCCTCGCGCGTCAGACCCGGCGGCAACTCCTTTGGCTCGAAGTCGGTCGCGACCACCACGAAGGTGTAGTGATGCGGCGTGCCGGGCGGCGTGCAGGGCCCTGAATAGAAACCGACGCCCTGCGTGCTCTTGCCGCCGACGTACTTATCCGACTCCTTGCTGACCTCGCCTTCGGCAAAGCTCGTGACGTTCGGCGGGATGCCGTAGGCGACCCAGTGATGGACGCCGGCGCCGCCGCGCCCTTCCGGATCCTCCATCAGCAGCGCGAAGCTCTTCGTTCCGGCAGGCACGCCGGTCCACGAGAGCTGCGGCGAGACGTTGTCGCCGACGCAATTCGGGTTCTGCGCATTCTTGTTGGCGACCTTGCGCGGCATCATCGTGCCGTCCTTGAAGGTCTGCGATGTCAGGGTGAACGGCGTTTGCGCGGCGGCGCTGGCGGCGAACGCCAGGGTCAGCGCACCGGCCGCGAGCAGGTGACGTGAAAGCATATTCCCTCCCAGAAGGGAAGATTGTATGTCATGGCGAAGCGGCCACTGAAGACACTCGAACGCGTGCTGTCGAAGGCGGGCATCGGATCGCGCACCGACGCGCGCGCCTGGATCGCCGAGGGGCGCGTCAAGGTGAACGGCAGGATCACGCGCGATCCCGACCAGTGGATCGACATGGCTCGCGACCGGGTGCGCTTCGACAACGAACCGCTCGAGGCGCGCGCGCGCGTCTACGTGCTGCTCTACAAGCCGACCGGGTATCTGACGACCTACAAGGATCCGCAGGGCCGCCCGACGGTCTACGAGCTGATCGAAGACGTCGGCACGTTCGTATCACCCGTCGGCCGCCTCGATCTCGACACCTCCGGCCTGCTGCTGATGACCAACGACAACCAGTTCGCCGAGCGCGTGACCAATCCCGAGTCGCACGTGCCGAAGACGTACCTTGTCAAAGCATCGACACTGCTGACCGACGAGCAGCTCCAGCAGCTGCGCGACGGCATCGAATTGTCGGACGGCCCGACGCGCCCCGCGGCGGTGAAGCGCCTGCGCGATTCGGCGAAGTACACGCACTTCGAGATCACGTTGACCGAGGGGCGCAACCGTCAGGTGCGGCGGATGGTCGAAGCGCTCGACGCGACGGTGCTGAAGCTGGTGCGCATCAGGATCGGCCCGATTGCCATCGGCACCCTGCAGATCGGCAAATGGAGGGCGCTGACCCCGACCGAGGTCGCCGCGCTGAAGTAAGATGTGCCCGCTTCGCCATGAGCAAGACAGTCCTGATGCTCCTGATGGCCGGCGCGGTCGCATGCGCGACCAAACCGGAATTGAAGACGGCGTGGGGCGAGCCGGATCTGCAGGGCATCTGGACCAGGGACGTCGACATCCCTCTCGAGCGTCCCGCCAAATACGCCAACCAGGAATTCTTTTCGGACGCCGAACGCAGCGATCTCGATCGCAAGATTGCCGACATCATCAAACGCGACAGCACCGAGGAGCGGCGGGCACGAGGAACCGAGCGCGACGTCAATAGTGAGTTCACGCAGGAACCCTTCACGATGCATCTGCCGGTCGGCAAACGAACGTCGCTCATCGTGGATCCACCCGACGGCAGAATCCCTCGCCTGACGCCCGAGGCGCAGAAGGCGCGCGACGCCCTCCGACAGTTTCAGCTCGCGCTACTTCAACCCACTGCGGCCTGCAAGGAGCATCAACCGGGCTGCGTCGGCGGCAAGTACGGCCCCGTATCACCGAAACGAAACGAGACGCCCCCGAGTTACATCGGCGCCACTCCGAACTCGGGGATCAACCGGGCGGATGGGCCCGAGGACCGCACGACGACCGAGCGCTGTCTGGGCGGGACCATTCCGGATTTCGGAAATTTCGTCGGCGGTTTCAGTCGAATCGTGCAGACCCCCGGCGCGATCTCCATCGTCTACGACATGGGCCCCGGCCTGGGGCGCCCTCGCATCATCCCGATCACCACGGCCCCGCATTTGCCGGCGGCCATGCACCAATGGTGGGGAGACTCACGAGGCCACTGGGAGGGCGACACGCTGGTCGTCGACGTCACGAACTTCTCGCCGAAGTCGGATTTCCAGGGATCGCACGAACACCTGCATCTGGTGGAACGGTGGACGCGCGTCGATCCGGAAACGATCGACTATGTCGTGACGATTGACGATCCGACGACGTGGGTCAGATCGTGGACCGCGAAACAGGAACTGAAGAAGCAAAGCGACCACGAGAACCGCATTTACTACGAGCCGCGGTGCCACGAAGGCAACTACGGCCTGATCGCGCTGCTGAGCGGGGCGCGCGAGTCCGAGCGGGCCTTCGCGGCACGACGCGGCCCCGATCCCGCGACGATGTGCATCGTCATCGGTGGATGCGGAGGATTCGTGCGCGGCGGGTTCGCGGATTCGGGCGCGGACGCCGATCCGTTGCAGAACCCTCCGCCGCGCGCGCCTTGACTACCAGACGAACCTGATCGCCAGCTCCGCCTGCTGACGCGGGAACACCGTATTGATCGTTCCGAACGAGTTCGACAGCGCGTTCATCTGCCACGGCGTGGCGCCAGGGCCGTAGCTGTCGGTCCCGAACAGGTTGAACACCTGCGCGATGAACTCGGCGCGGCGATCGCCGCCAATCTTCACCTGCTTGCTGATGCGCACGTCCACGCGCTTGAACTCGTCCGTCATCAGCTGGCTGTCGGAGATCGGTCCACGTCCGTTCTGCGCCCGCCACGCGTTGACGAGCGCGAGGTACGTCGCGTTGTCGCCGCGATTGAACACGTCGCGCGTGGTGCCCGGAACATAGTCTGTGATCGCGCCGTCGCGATTCAGATCGACGCCGGCCACCGCGCTGAACGGGCGCGTCGAACGATAGTTCCACACCGCCCCCAGCGTCACGTCGAACGGCAGCAGTACCGCGCCGCTGGCGACGAGCGTGTGCCGCCGGTCCTGCAGGCCATAGCCGTCGTCGTACTCGGGATGGTAGAAGTCGACGACGGTCGCCCCGCCGGCGCCGCGGTCCCTGTCGCTCGCCAGCGTGTAGGAGACGAGGTACTGGTAGCGGTTGGCGAAGCGGCGGTCGAGCCGCAGATACATGGCGCGATAGTCGCTCGTCGCCGCGGAGCGGTACTCGTTGATGTTCCCCCATGTCGGCCGCGGCCGAAGACCCGTGACTGGATCGGGCGTGTTCACGTTGGCGATCTGATTCCCCTTCTTGCCCGTGCTGTACACCGCATCGACGTGCACGGCCAGGTTCGGGCGAAGCTCGCGCGAGACTCCCACGTTCAGCGCCGTCGATTCCGGCTGCTCGATGCGGTCGTTCGTGATGCTGACGTTCGGCGTGGAGGAGGCCGTGACGAACGCCTGCGGCGACAGCCCACCGTACGGATCCGGATACGAGGGGTTGCGGATGTTGACCGAGCTCTGCAGCAGCGCGTTGATCTCGTTGCGCAGCGTGCCCGCGAAGACATTGCCGTAGTACCTGCCGGTGGCGAGCCGCACCACCGTGCGGTTGTCGCGCGTGACGTCCCACGCGAGGCCGAAGCGCGGACCCCAGTTGTTGTTGTCATGGCGCGAAGCGGGATCGATCAACTCGCGCAGCCGTTCGCGCCCGTCGAAGGTGATGTGGTTGTTGAAGGCCTTGTACAGGTTTTCATAGCGCAGCCCGATGTCGAGCGTCAGGTTCGAGAGCACCTTCCATTCGTCCTGCACGTAGCTCTGAATCCAGTCGGCGCGCAGGAACCGCGGCAGCGGCGGGAACGACGCGGTGAACTGGATGGGGTTGCGAAGGTTGCGGATCGCCGCCGCGCTGCCGTCGAAGAACTGATCCTGGCCGAAGGTCCATGTGGCGATGTTGTGGTTCGACTCCTCGTTCGATCGGAAGCGAAGATAGGCCCCGCCGGTCTTCAGCGTGTGATCGCCGATGCTGAGCGTCACGTCGTCGCTGACGTCCCAGCGCTTCGTCGCGTTGTTCTGGTAGCCGGTCGATCCCCAGGTCAGGCTCGGGAACACGTAGACGCCCGTGTAATCCTTGAAGCGCTCGGCGGGGAACTCGCCGCGCCGGCTGGCAGGCCAGCGCGCGATGCCGGGAGGGCTGCTGAGGTTTTCCAGATGCGACGGCGGAAGCTGCGACCGCGCCTCGTTCAGCACACGCGGGCTGATCACCCACGTGTGTGCGGCGAGCAGCGAATCGCGCGGCGAGTCGGTGTCCATGCCCGTGTTGCCGGCCATCGCGCCGCCGCACGCTTCGCAGAAGGTGTACTCCTTGTCCCACAGATAGCGGAGGAACAGGCTATGCGCGTTGTTGACCTGCAGGTCGCCGCGGAGCAACAGTTGCCGCCGCTCGTAGCCGGCCGGATAATTTCCCTCGACGCCGGAGTAGAACTGTGGCTGTCCCGTTCGCACCGTGACCGTCTTCGGCTCCTTCGTGCGCTCGAACGCGCTGAAGAAGTGGAGGCGATTCCGGACGATGGGGCCGCCGAGCGCGCCGCCGTACTGGTCGCGGCGGTACTTGGGCTTCGCCGCGCCCGTGGTGTCGTGCGCCTCCTGTTCGAACCGGTCCATCGCGTTGAGCCTCGTGTCGCGGAAGAACTCGAACGCCTCGCCGTGGAACTGGTTCGTGCCGCTCTTGGTCGCCGTCAGCACGACGCCGCCGACGGCGCCGTATTGCGCGGACGAACCGCTGATGTTGACGCGGAATTCGCGGATGCCCGACTGCGGCACCTCGAGGAATTCCTGTCCCGAGTTGTAGATCTGGTTCTGCCCGCCATCCACATACGACGTGGTGAGGTTCGCGTTGGCGCCACCGGCGCCGATCGTCGGACGGGCACGGCGCGTGCCGGTCGGCAGCTGCGTGCCCGGGAGGAGCAGCGCGAGCGAGCCTGCCTGCCGGTTTGCGATCGGCAGCATCTCGATCTGCTCCTGCGTCACGACCGTCGCGACCTCGGTCGTGGTCGTCTCGACGACCGCCGCCTGCGCGGTCACGAGGATCGCCTCCTGCACGCCGCGGACCGCGAGCGTCAGATTCTGCTGCAGCGCGAGGCCGATCGTCAGCGTGATGTTCGCGACGTCGGTGGGCTGGAACCCGTCCAGCTCCGCGCGCAGCGCATAGCGTCCCGGCTGCAATCCCGCGAGCCGGTACCGCCCGCCTTCGTCCGTTGCCGTCGTGCGAAGCGCGCCTGATTCGACGTTGCGCAGCGTGACGGTGACGCCGGGCAGCACACCGCTCTGCGCATCGGTCACGATGCCGGTAACAACTCCGCTCGCTTCACCTTGCGCCGCGACTGGAGCAGCAAGCGCAAGCGCACAGATTGTGAGGAGGAAGAGCAGCGCCGTCCGAGAGGTCCCATGTCCCGAAACAGGGTTCATACAAAGCCTCCTGTCGAGAACCGGATTGAACGGAGCGCGGACAGTGGCACACGCTGCGGAGATTTGTCAAGAAACGTCGACTTGCGGTTCGATCTACCATCTCGCAATGAAATTCATCACCTCGCTTGCCCTGCTCGCCGCGCTCGCCGCGCTTCCCGCCGCCGCGCAGCAGCGGGGGGCCGCCGCGCCTGCGCCGAATACCGCCGCCGACCCGTCCAAGAAGCCGACGCCGAAGCTCGCCGACGGCCGTCCGGATCTGAATGGCTACTGGGCGATCGGCCGTGGTCCGGACACGCCGGTCAACAGCGAGTTCGGCCAGCGGAACCCGTTCATCAAACGGGGCGACTGGCGCAACGCGAAGGAGGCGTACGCGGATCCCAATCAGCCGCCGTACAAGCCGGCGCTGAAGGCGAAGGTCGAGGACTTCGCGAAGCAGGAGAGCAAGCTCGACACCGCGTTCTTCTGCAAGCCGGGCGGCGTGCCGCGCCTCGGGCCGCCGCATGCGATCGTGCAGGCGCCCGGCATGCCGATCGTCTTTCTGTATCAGCTCGGGGCCGGCAACGCGTTTCGTCAGGTGCCCATCAGCACCACCCATGACGACGTGGCGCTGTCGATCGGCAACTTGTACAACGGGGATTCCATCGGCCGCTGGGAAGGCACCACGCTCGTCGTGGAAACCGTCGGCTTCATCGATGAAACGTGGATCGGTATCTACGGCTGGTTCCACAGCGACAAGATGAAGGTCGTCGAACGGATCTCGCGCGCCGGCGACACGCTGCACTATCAGGCGACCGTCGAGGATCCGGAGGTCTTTACCCGGCCGTGGACGATGAATCCGTGGGTATCCGTGAAGACTAGCGAGCGGATCATCGAAAATCCGCCATGCGTCGAGACGGATTTCGACAATCTGACGAGCCTCGACGAAAAAACCAGGCACTAGCCCCCGTTTGGGAGGACAATAGGCGGCCACATCCAGGAGGTGGTCACATGACTCGGTCAGCTCGCATCGCGGTGGTCATGGTCACCCTCGTCATCATCGCGTCGTGGACCACAATCGTCCAGACGCAGTCGGGCGGCAAGATCGACCAGAAGGTCACCGATCCGCAGGCCGCCATCAAGGCGGCGGCAGCCGCGTTCAAGCAGGCGAAACCTCTCGACAACTTCGCTCCCAAGAAGACCGCGTGGGGCGACCCCGACATCAGCGGCACGTATCTGACTGCCACCTACACGCCGCTGCAGCGCCCGGAGCGTCTGAAGGACAAGCCGCTCTTCACCGAGGATGAAGCGATCAACGAGCTTGCGCGCGTCATCGGTCAGGATGCGGAGGTCGATCCGCGGAACGTGCACTATGACTGGAAGGAGTACGGCATGGACGGGTGGCAGAGCCCGATCCGTCCGTCGCTCCGCACGTCGCTGATCGTCGATCCGCCCAACGGGCGAATCCCGCCGCTGACGGCCGAGGCGGAGAAGCGGCGCGCGGATCGCGCGGCCGCCGCGCGCCTGCGGGCGCCCGAGGTGGCCGTGCGGACGCTGGCGAGCACCTACACGAGGTGCATCACGGGCAACGCCGCGGGTGGGCCGCTCGTGCGCGGGGGCAATCCCGATCCGGTCAACACGACGGGCAGCGAAGCCGGCGTGACCGCCGAGATCGAGCTCCTGCAGTCGCCCGGCTACGCGGCGATCATCACGCAATCCGGCTCCGACGTGCGGATCATTCCGTTGGACGGGCGTCCAGTCCCGCCAGCCAACGTCCGCACGTGGCTCGGCATCTCGCGTGGTCACTGGGAGGGCAACACGCTGGTCGTCGTGACGACGAACTTCAACGACAAGACACCGGCGACCAACTTCCAGGGATCGACCGAGAACCTGAAGATGACCGAGCGGTTCACGCTCGTGAACCCGACGACGATCAAGTACGAGTACACGATGGAGGATCCCCACACGTGGACGCGGCCATGGTCGGCGGAGGCATTCATGCCGAAAATCCCGCCGGGGATATTCGAGTTCGCGTGCCATGAGTCCAACTACGGCGTGTTCAACGTCGTCAAGGGCGCGCAGACGCGCGAAGACGAATTGGTCAAGCAGGGAAAGCCGATCGGCGCCGCGGGCGGCGGCGGCGGCGCGCAGTAAGACGGTAGTGTCCGCCTTCAGGCGGACCACGGTTGCCAGCGCGCGGGTGCCGCTACGGCACCTGCGCGCCGACGTGCTCGACGAAGAGCGAATAGATCGATGTGCTGCCGCAGATGAAGAGGCGGTTCTTCTTCTTCCCCCCGAAGCAGAGGTTGGCGCACGTCTCGGGAATATGAATCTTGCCGATCAGATCCCCGTTCGGGGCGTAGCAGCGCACGCCTGATTCGTTTGCGTCGCCGCTGCCCATCGTGATCCAGACGTTCCCATCCATGTCCGTCCGCACGCCGTCGGATCGGCCAGCGGTGCCGAGCGTCGGCACGAACACGCGTCCATTCGTCAGCTTGTCGCCCGCGACGTCGTAGACGCGCACGTTGGAATCGCGGCCGATGGAGCTCTGCACGCCGGTGTCGACGATATAGAGCTTCGATTCGTCCGCCGAGAAGGCGAGGCCGTCGGGTCCACCCATGCCGGTCGCGACGACGGTCGGACGCAGCGTCTTCGGATCGAGCCGGTAGACCTGCGTCGGCAGCTCGGGCTTGATCGGGTGGCCTTCGTAGTTTCCGAGATTGCCGAACAGCGGATCGGTGAACCAGATGGCGCCGTCAGCCGAGACAACGGCGTCGTTGGGCGCGTTGAGCGGCTTGCCCTCGAACGTGTCGATGAGCACGGTGATCGCTCCGTCGTGCTCGGTGCGCGTCACGCGGCGCGTGTCGTGCTCGCACGTGACGAGCCGCCCTTCGCGATCGCGCGTGTTGCCGTTGGAGTTGTTCGACGGATAGCGGAACACGCTGACGTGCCCGTCGTCTTCGGACCACCGCATGATGCGGTTGTTCGGGATGTCGCTCCAGAGGAGATACGCGCCATCGCGTACGTAGACCGGCCCTTCGCACCAGCGGAAGCCGGTCGCGACGCGCTCGATGCCGGCGTTGCCGATCTTCCTGAAGCGCGGGTCGAGCGATTCGATGCGCGGGTCGGGATAGCGCGTGCCGGGAAGCGGGCCGAGCGGGAGATCCTGCGCGGCGCGGGCACGCGACGCCAACGCTGCAGTGGCAAGCGAACCGGCCATGCCGGTCACAAACGTGCGTCTGTTCATCAAGGGATGCGTTCGGGGAACCGGGGAATGAAGCCGTCGCGGTTCGGCATGCGCACCTTCGGCAGGCTCTGCGCGTTCATCACGTCCTCGGCGCCGATAATCTTGTTCTGCGCCAGGATGAAGGCGGTGAGCGCGTAGACCTCGTCGTTGGTGAGCGTGCGCGGGCGCGGCCACGGCATCGCGCGCCGCGTGAAGTCGAAGAGCGTCGTCGCGTACGGCCAGAAGTTCGCCACCGTCTTCGCCGTTTCAATCCCTGACGTCAGCGGCTCGCCGCCGACGAGCGCGGCAGCCGTCGCGCCCTTGCCGTTCTCGCCGTGGCACACGGCGCATTTGCTCGCGAAGACGGTCGCGCCCTGCTGCGGCGTGCCGTTCCCCGCCGGCAGGCCGGTGCCGTCCGGCAGGATGCTGATGTCCCACGCGGCCACATCGGACTCCGAAATGTGCTTGCCCAATCCCTGCGCGAACACAGGATTGGCGAGCACCGCCAGCGCGATCGCGATCAACGCATTACGCATACACATGCGTGACCTCCCCATTGCGAGCGACGGCCCAGGACGTCGGACCGTTGTAGTGCTGGCTCGGAAACGCCGTCGGATTGGTCACCGGCGTTTTCGTCTGACCGCGGCGCGCGATGACCTCCGCGCGCGTCGGCTGCACGTTGCCCGCTTCATCCCACGCACGGCTTTGCAGCACCGCGGGCCCGCCGTCCCACTTCCACGGCAGGCGGAAGCGCGTGAACGCCTTCGGCAGCACCGGTTCCTGCAGCGCCGCCTGCGCCCACGTCCTGCCGCCGTCGGCCGTGACCATCACCTTCGCAATGCGGCCGCTCGCCGAGTAGGCGACGCCGGACACTTCGTAGAAGCCAGGCCCGCTCATCTTCAGTCCCGGTGAGGGATGCGTGAGGAACGACTTCACTTCCTGCAGGAAGTAGAACTGATACGCCTTGCCGTTGGGCAGAACCGGCGCGTAGGTCCGCGCCTCGTAGTAGCTCATGCCCGGCTGATCGACCAGCTTGATGCGCCGCAGCCACTTCACGTTCATGTTGCCTTCCCAGCCGGGCAGCAGCAGTCGCATCGGGTAGCCGTTGCCGGGCATCAGCCGCTCGCCGTTCTGGTACAGCGCGATCATCGCGTCGTCGAGCGCCTTGCTCAGCGGCACGCTGCGCGAGAGTGCGAGTGAGTCCGCGCCTTCGGCAATCAGCCACTTCGCCTTCGGATCGATGCCCGCTTCCTCGAGGAGCGTCGACAGCATCACGCCGGTCCACTCCGCGCACGACGCCAGGCCGTGGATCGTCTGGACGTTCGCCTGCACCGGTTCGTTGGAGAAGAGGGGCGCGCTGTTGCCGCCGCACTCGACGAAGGTCATCCGCGACTGCATCGGATAGCGGGCGAGGGTGTCGAGCGTGAACTCCAGCGGCTGCTTCACGAGACCGTGAACGACGAGCCGATGCTGCGCGGGATCGATGTCGGGCGCGCCGGAGTGCGAGATCACGAAGTGCAGCCCGTTGGGCGTGAACGTCCCGTTCACCAGGTGATGCGGCGTCCGCGCGTGCTGGGTGCGCGGCTCGCCCTTCGGATTGGTGAGCGTCCGCACGACGTGCTTTTCGTAGGACGAAGGCGTGGCGTACTCCGGAATCGGAATGCCCGCTTTCGTGCTCCACGGCGCGTCGGTCAGCTGCTGCGCGGAGGCGGTGTCGCTCAGCGTGTAGCCGGTCATGGCCGCCGCTAGCGCGGCGCCGCTCGTCAGAAACGCGCGGCGGTGGAGAAGTCCGTTGCCGGCGGCAATTTCGAGGGTGTCGAGCGCGCGACGCTGATGTGTCATAGCGCGGGTATTCTACGCCCGCGGTAACCTTGCATCTATGACCATGAATACCTACGTGAACTTCGCCGGCACGTGCGCGGAGGCATTCCGGTTCTACGAGAAGCACCTCGGCGGCACAATCGGCATGATGATGACGCACGGCCAGGCGCCCGACCAGAGCCAGGTCAAGCCCGAGTGGAAGGACGCGGTGCTGCACGCGCGCATCTCCATCGGCGGCACGGAATTGATGGGGGCGGACATTCCGTCGGCCGAGCCGATGCGAAGCGCCTACCTGTCGCTCGGCGTCGACTCCGACGCGGACGCGGAGCGGATCTTCGCGGCGCTGTCCGACGGCGGCCAGGTGTTCATGCCGATGCAGGAAACGTTCTTCGCGACGCGATTCGCGCAGCTCCGCGATCGCTACGGCATCAACTGGATGATCATCCGCGAGCGGCCGCAGCCTCAGCGAGCGTAGGTCAGCGCTCGCTCCGGCGGCCCGTAGCCCGCTTCCTTCCAGATCGCCTGCGCGTCAGACGATGCGAGGTAGTCGAGGAGCGCTTTCGCGCCCGCGGGGTCGCTGGCGTGCGTGGAGATGTATCCGACAACGGCAACCGGCGTGCTGATGCTTCGCGGCAACACTCCGACGATGTCGTATTGATCTTTCTGCGGAACCATGTCGCTGAGCATGAGCATGCCGATGTCGATGTCGCCGTTGGCGAGCCGCGCGGCCGTCTTGATGGTGTTGCGCGTCGTGTTCGGCGCGATCCCTTGAGAGCCGGGGCCCAGTTCGACCTCACTCTTGCCGGCGACCTGTTCGGCGATCCCGAGCCTGGTCAGCGCTTCCCACGGTCCCTGTCCGGCGGCCGTGAAATCGGGATCCTCGTATCCGATTCGCTTCGCGGCGAGCAGCGCCTTCTTCACCGCATCAGGCGTGGAGATGTCCGGCTTCGGCCGTCCCTTCGGCACGCCGACCGCGGTGAGGATGGTGTTAATCGGCGTCGCGCTCTCGAGGACGATCGTCCCCGACGTCAGCGCGCCGGGGAACGGCGCGATGAGGAGCGACACGTCGAGCGGCTGCCCCTTCGCCACCATGCGTCGCGTTTCGACGCCGTTGCCGTACGTGATCTTCACCGTGCGGCCGCTCTTGGCCTGAAAGGCGTCGACGATCTTCTGCGTGGGCGCACGCATCGGGCCGACCGCCAGCAGCGTGATCTCACCCTGACCCTGGGCGCGCACCGACCATCCGGCGCACGCGAGTCCCAGCGCGACAACGGCCGAACAGAGCTTCTTCATCACTGCGCCCTTCGATAGTGCTCCGTGCTGGTGCGCGGGGCGACCTTCATCGTCTTCATCTTCTTGATGTATTCGGGATAGAGCGTCTCCTCGCCGCCGAGCGCGCCCTCGAGCGGAATCCCGTATTCGGTCGCGAAGTCGGCGAGGATGTCGTTTCTCCCCGGCATGAAGCTGGGCACCTTGCCGGCGCCGATGATCGTGCCGTCCGGACTGATCTCACATGGAAACGGCGGGATGATCTGCGTGGGATCGAAGATCCAGCTCGACTCACGGATGTAAGGCGCCGTGAGGTACGCCGGATCGTTGATGATGAAGATGATCGTCAGCAGATTCCCGTAGCGATGCACGCGCGTCGTCACCTCCGCGCGCTCGCTCTTGGGCACGCCGGTGCGCGTGAGATACGCCTCCTTCAGGTGCGTGGTGGTGTAGACGAGCGTGTTGCGCTCCCAGTGTCCGGTTGAAAATCCCGACCACTTGTGCGGCGCGTTCGCTGACGGATGCGGACGCCCGTCCATGTAAATCACCTGCTCCGGCTCCTGCCACGCGACGTGCAGGCGCAGGCCGACGGGCTGCTTCGTGTCGTTGTCGAGCTCCGTCGTGATGCGCAGCTGCGAGACCGAGACGCGGAGCCCGATGTCGATCGGATGCGGACGGCACAGGTTCTCGGGAAGGTCGAGTTGATCCGGATGCCAGCTCTCCGCACGCAGCCGTCCTGGCTCGTTGACGGGAATGCCGGTGTAATCGCCGATGTCCATGTGCGTGTTGTAGACACGCGGCGACCACTCGCCGGTGAGATCGACCTGCGCGAACGCAGGGCGGCTCACGAACGCGAGGAGCACGAGAATCAGCGCGGTTCGTTTGCTCGGCATGGCGTTGGATCCCATCCGGATGCATCCGGAAGCTTCTTGAAGTGCGTGTGCATGATGAGCGGCTCGATCAGGTACTGCGGATCGCTCACCATCGTGGTCACGACCAGCCACGTGTTCTTCGTGTACGGATCGGAAAAAACGTCGAAGTACTCCTCGATGACGGCGTTCGCGCTGTAGGGGACGCCGTTCTTCTGCAGGTAACCGGGGCGCATGCGCGTGGTGACGACGCGCAGGTAGTCCGCCGATTTCTGCTGCGCCCTGTCGACGACGAGCCGGCCCTCTTTGTCCTGCACCGGGCCGCCCTGGCCATCGCGGCGATCTCTCGGCTCGCCTCCGCCCCACGATGCCGCGGAGTAGCCCTGCCACGACGGCTTGTCGTTCGCGGACGGTGAGCCCGTGAAGTGGAACAGGCGCATCTGCTGTCCGGAATCGGTATCCACGCGCAGCGTGTTCTCGTCCTGCCACGTGATGTGCAGCCGCCCCGGCACCTGCATGATGCCGCCGGCGCCGTACGATCGGCACGCCTCGCCGCTCGCTTCATCCTTCGCGGGATCCCACAGCGCGGCGACCCTGCGGCCTTCCGGGTTCAGCGGAACCTGGATGTAGTCGTTCTTGTCCGGCACCAGCATGCGGAAGCGCCACTTCTCCGTGACCTCCGACACCCAGTAGCCGGTGTAATCGTCAGGCGCGGCGGCGCGCTGTGCTGCCACCTTGCTCGACAATAGCAGCAGGAACGCGGCGGCGAACGTGGCGGCTCGACGCATCGTCATGATCAGAAATTCGCGGCCGGCCCCTGATACCTGAAGCCGTCCGATGGCCGCTCGAGCACCTGCAGCAGCAGCCGATGATCGTCCGCGATGCGGCCCGGATATCCGGTGACGATGACCTTGTCGCCGGCGCGCAGCGTCGACGCGGTCAGGCCGCCCTCGGTGAGCTGCTGCGGCGCGGCGCCTTCGATGGTCCAGATCTGCTTCTCGCCTTTGTCGTCAGTCGCCTCGACCTTCATGAAGGAGTGCGGATTGCGCCAGACGAACTCCTTCAGCGTCCCCTGAATCTTGACGACCTGGCCGTGGAGGTAGGTCGCCGTCGCCGAATGATGCGCGAAGGTTGATGACGACAGGACGAGAGTGAAGCAGACAACGAGCAATCCAGGTTTCATGCGCATCGCTCCTAGTTACTAGCACGGGCTGCGGTGGCGGTGAGGCTTCGATACGCCGCCTCGATGAACATGTCGGTCGTCCAGGGTCCCGTGTCGTGGCCGTAGATCGGGTCGTAGTCGCGCGTCGGTTTGGCCGCCTTCACCTGCTCGAGCGTCATCCCGCGCTTGATCATGTCCTGCAGGCGATCCCGCACGATCGTCACCATCTGATGGTAGATGTCGAGATCCGCGACGTCGCTCACGCGGCCGTGGCCCGGGATGATCATCGTCCCGTTTTCCATGTGGTCCGCGGGAACCGCCATCACCCGCAGGCGGTTCAATCCCTCGAGCACGCCCTGCAGGCTGCCGCCGTTTTTCACATCGATAATCGGGTACTCGGTCGGATCGAAGATGTCGCCCGTGGCGATGACGTCCGCGCGCCTGAAGAGGACGATGCTGTCGCCGTCGGTGGTGGCGGCCTGATGGAAGATCTGAACCGCGTCGTCGTTGAACGACAGATTCTTCTGCGCGCCCGAGTAGACGTCGTTCGGCCATCCCTCGGCCGGGACGGAGGTCTTCGCGTTCGGCTCGCTCAGGCGATCGAGGATCGCGTTGAAGCTGACGATGAAGACGCGCGCCTGCGCGGCGCGGGCGATGGCGAGCGGCCGGCCCATCCTCGCGAAGTTCGCGTTGCCGCCGAGGTGATCGGCCCGGTCGTTGGTGTTGATGATGTAGGTAACCTGGCTCCTCGACGCGGTGCGGATGGTCTGGAGCACCTGGTTGGTCATCGCCGCCGTGCCGGAATCGACGAGCAGGACGCCGTCCTTGCCGATTTGCACGGCGATGTTGCCGCCGGCGCCGGCGAGCAGGCTGACGTTGCCCTGAACGTGCAGCAGCTCGAGCGCGGGAGTCGCAGGGGTGTTCTGCGCCGACACGAATACCCCGGCAGCAAGAACCGCCGACGCGAGGCAGAGGAACCGTGGCCGCAGCTTCATATGTAAGGGGCAGATTGTAACGCCGACTCGCCCCATATAATGCCGCGAATTATGGCGCCGGCGTTCAAGCCACCGCCCCTCAGCTGCGACGCGCACTGTCACATCTTCGGCCCTGTCGACCGCTACCCGTACGCGGCGGCGCGGCCCTACACACCCCAGGAAGCGCCGTTGCCGGCATTCAAGGCTTTGCACGACCGCATTGGCGTCGAACGCGCGGTGATCGTCAACGCCACGCCGTACGGCCGTGACAATACCGTGATCCTCGACGCGATTGCGCAAAGTGGCGGACGGTATCGAGGGATCGCCAATGTTGATGATCGGATGACCGGCGCCGAGCTCGAACGGCTGGCGTCCGGAGGGATCGACGGCTGCCGCTTCACGTTTCTGTCGCGCCTCGGCGGGCGGCCCGACATGTCCGCGTTCGATCGGATCGTGACGCGGATCGTCCCGCTCGGCTGGCATGTGGACCTGTACCTGGAAGCGGCGGACCTCGATGACATGGCGCCGCGCCTCGAGGCGCTCCCCGTGCCGTACGTCATCGATCACATGGGCGTCATCGATGCGTCCGCGGGCCTCCAGCAGCCGGGGTTTCAGAGACTGCTGGCGCTCGTTCGACGCGATGAGAAGTGCTGGGTCAAGATCACCGGGCCCGAGCGCATCTCGCGCATCGGACCACCGTTCCACGACGCGGTTGCGTACGCACGCGCGCTGATCGAGACGGCACCCGACCGCGTACTGTGGGGGACCGATTGGCCGCACCCGAACGTGCCGTATATGCCGGACGATGGAGACCTCATCGATCTGGTTCCGCTGTACGCGCCGGACGAGAGGCACAGACAGTTGCTGCTCGTTGACAACCCCGCGCGTCTGTTCCGCTTTCCGATATGAGTACGTCTATTGCCATCGCGCAGCCTTCCGCGGCAGCGAGCCGGCCGTGGTACGCCCAGCTGTGGGTGCACGTCATGGCCGGAATGGCCGCTGGCGTGCTGCTGGGGATCTTCGCGCCGCAGGTCGGGGAGCGCCTGCAGCCGCTCGGCGACGCATTCATCAAGGCGGTGCGGATGCTGATTGCACCGATTGTCTTTTGCACCGTCGTGGTGGGCATCGCGAAGATGGGCGACATGGCGCGCGTCGGCCGCGTGGCGCTCAAGACGCTGATCTACTTTGAAGTGATGACGTCGATCGCGCTGGTTCTGGGGCTGGTCATCGTCAACATCTGGCGGCCGGGCGCCGGCATGCACCTCGATGCGCGGGCACTCGATACCTCCGCCGCCGCTCCGTACATCGCGCTCGCGCCGGAACAAGGCGCGATCCCGTTTCTGCTGAACATCATTCCAGCCACCATTGCCGGCGCCTTCGCGGAAGGCAACGTGCTGCAGGTGCTGTTCGTTGCCGTGCTGTTCGGGGCAGCGTTGAGCCGGCTGGGCGAGCGGGGCAGGCCGCTCATCGGTGTTCTCGACGCCGTCTGCGCGGCGCTGTTCCGCGTGGTTGGAGTCGTGATGTGGGCCGCGCCGCTTGGCGCGTTCGGCGCCATCGCCTTCACGGTCGCGCGCTTCGGAACCGACACCCTCTTGTCGCTCGGCGAGCTGCTGCTCTCGTTTTACGTGACGTGCCTCGTGTTCGTCTTCTGCGTGCTGTCGGTCGTGGCGTGGCTGTGCGGCTTCAGCCTGCTTGCGCTGATGCGGTGGATTCGCGAGGAACTCCTGATCGTGTTCGCGACCACATCGTCTGAAACCGTGTTGCCGCGCATGATGACCAGGCTGGAGCAGCTTGGCTGCCGCCGCGATGTCGTGGGTCTCGTCATTCCAACCGGCTATTCGTTCAATCTCGATGGCACGTGCCTCTATCTCGCGACGACAACGGTCTTTCTCGCGCAGGCCACCGACACGCCGTTCACGGTTGCGCAGCAACTCGGGCTACTGGCTGTTCTGCTGCTGACCTCCAAGGGCTCGGCGGGCGTCGCTGGTGCGGCGTTCGTCGTGCTGGCGGCAACGCTCTCCGCCGCAGGACACATTCCGGTGGCGAGCGTCGCCATCGTCCTCGGCATTCACAGGTTGATGTCTGAGGCGATGACGCCGACCAACCTGATCGGCAATGCCGTCGCGACGGTGGCGATCGCACGGTGGGAGCACGCGCTGGACGAACGCGAGCTCCAGCGCCACCTGGGCAAGCGTTAGGGAACGGGCACTTCCGTTCGGCCTCTCAATGTCCGGACCCACCATGCACCGCTCTGCGCCCGCTCCGCCCGCGTCGTGAATCGATAGTCGTAAAACGCGATCCGGACGCTGCGCGGTCGCGCGCCCAGCGGGTTCGGCCCAAGCAGCCTGACCACCGCAGCGTCGCCGTCGACGATGCGCTGCGCCAGCGACTCGAGCCAGTAGCCCGCATCCACCGGATCGAGCGCCGCAAACCACATCTGCCAGTCGAGACGCGGCATGTGCGGCTCGATGAATGCCGGCCGCCGTTTCGGGTCGCCGGGCTTCCAGCGGAATTCGTACTCCTTGAAGTTCTGTCCATCGTCACTGACCTCGATGACCAGTTCGGGCCGCTCGGTCGTCATGACGCGGAACAGGCCATAGCCGTTGAACGATCGGAACGGCTCGAACCAGGCCAGGACGCGACCCGGCCACGCGCGCGCGATCTGCGCACGCGATCGTGCGGTCAGCTGGATCTCGCGGACAAAAGCGACGGCGCTCAGGCAGACAATCGCGACGGCCGCGATGCTGATCGCCGTTCGCCACAGCCGTGGTTCGGGCCGGGACCGATCGGTGTCGGCTTGCGTGACTGGCGGTCGCCCGAGCGTCCGGTCGTCGAGCAGCGCGACGTAGAGAACGATCGTGAGAAGGTTGAAGAAGCCGTAGTTGCCTGTCGTCCCGATGCCGGCCTGAAGGAGGATCATCAGCAGGCAGGCGATGAGCCGTGTCTTGCGGAAGCGCGCCGGCAGGAAAATCGCGAAGGGCACGACCAGCTCGATCGCGAACATCGGCGGCACCGACCAGTAGTGAAAGGCCGCGGGCAGCTGCGCGGCGTACCAGCTTGTCCACGCCGGCAGCGGCTGCGTCCAGTAGTGATACGTCATCGCCGTCCAGCCGGCCCACGTGGGGTCGCCGCTCGCCAGCTTCGTGATGCCGGAGAGAAACGTCAGCTTGAAGGCGAGGCCCCAGAGGACCCACCTGACAATCGGGTTCGGCTCCGCGTCAGGTGATCGCAGCGGCGCATACAGGCAGGCGAGCAGCCCTGCTTCGAGCAGCAGCATGTCCCACTGGAATTCGAGGAAGACCTGTCCAGCGACCGTCAGCGACAGATAGAACATCCACAACAGCGCGGATGTCACGACCGGAATGACGCCGGCGATCAACAGCAGCGACAGCGCGGCGCCGCCCCAGCAGAGAAACAGCAGCATGGCGTCGCCGCTCGACAGCCAGAGCAGCGTCGGAAGCGCGTGAAACGCTTCGACGCCGGCGCTGGTGCGCGCCCGCGCGAGCAGCTCGCCAATCGGCAGGATGCCGTGCGCGCCGACGAGACCGGTGATCTGTACGCCGAGCGATGCGAACGCGACGAGATAGACGACTCCAAGAAGGCGGAGGAAGAGGCGACGCGAGAAGACGAACGTCATTAATTCACGGCTCGCCGATCAGCAGCCGGTGCTTCGGCGTGATCTCCTCGGGAATCGTCAGCGTCCGCACACGATAGCCGCGCTGTTCGAGCCGTACCGCGCGCATGACGTCAACGGCGAGCGATCCGTCGATCCATCCTTTCAGCGATCCTGCATCGTTCACCGCCAGATTCTGGCAGCAAGGCAGCACTGCAACGCGTGCGTGTGCCGCCGATGCGCGCGCGAGGACGAGATCCGCCAGCGCTCCGCACGCGTGGCTCGAGACGACGATATCGCTCGCCTCCAGCGCGACGGATTCGATCGAACGCTGCTGGAATTCGACGCGGCCTTTCAGCCGCGGCCAGACGTCAACGAGCACGTCGTGCAGCACGCGGTGCGATTTCGGAAGCGTCGCATCGACCGCCAGCGCGCGCGGCGACGAGTTGTCGAGCAGCAGCAAGACCTGCGCAAGCAATCCATGTCCGGCGGCGAGATCGACGATGCGGCCGCCGCGGAAGAGGCGGCGGACGCGCCGCGCCATCTCCCACGATTCGTACAGCTCCTTGCGCGGCAGGCAGCCCGCGCGGCACACCGCGCGGGCGAGGCGATCGAAGAGCGAGTCGCTCGGAAACCGACCCAGGTCGTGTTCTGTGAGGCGGCCCTTCGACGAGTGAGAGAACGTCAGGGAGTTACACGCAACATTGCGCCGGGGTTGGCGTCCTCGAGCATCCAGACCGCTCCGTCCGGAGCGACCTCCACATCGCGGATGCGGCGGCCGACATCCCAGCGTTCGGCCGGCGCCGCTCCGCCCTTGCCATCGAACGTGATGCGGTTGAGCGTCTGCGTCGCCATGCCACCCATCAATGCCGAGCCGCGCCACTGCGGGAACATCGCGCCGTTGTAGAAGGTGAGGTTGCCCGGGGCGATGATGGGCGTCCAGTAGATCACCGGCCTGGCGAGATCCGGCCGCGTGTCCGGACTCGGAATCGGGACGCCGTTGTAGTTGGTGGCGTACGAGACGAGCGGCCATCCGTAGTTCTTGCCCGGTTCAATCAGGTTCAGCTCGTCGCCGCCGCGCGGGCCGTGCTCCACTTCCCACAGCCGGCCGTCGGGGCCGAAGGCGAGACCATAGGGCGTGCGATGACCGGACGTCCACGTCTCCGCGGGCGCAAGGTTCGGCCCCGGGAACGTGTAGGTGCTGACCACCGGCGCGTCTTTCGCCGCTTCCGTGTCGCTGGGCGGATTGATCAGCGGAATCATCGCCGCGCCGATCTGGCCGGCCATCGGATTGCCGGGTGCCGGTTTGCCGTCGAGTGTCAGACGCAGGATCTTGCCGACTTCCGTGTTGGGATCCTGCGCGGGCGTCATGCGCTGCCGGTCGCCCACGGTGAGGAACAGGTACTGACCGTCGGGTGAGAACGCGATCTGAGCGCCGAACTGTCCGCCGCGCCCCTTCGGCATGTCGTGCCACAGCACCTGCAACCCTTCGAGGCTCGCCGTGTTCTCGCCGAGCGTGAGCCGCGCACGCGCCAGCGCCAGGCCCGATCCGCCGTCGCCCGGCTCCGCATACGTCAGATAGATATTGTGATCGGTCGCGTAGTGCGGAGAGACGAACACGCCGAGCATGCCGCCCTGCCCCTGATACAACACCGCGGGAACGTTGTCGACCGGCGTCTTCTGTCCGTGCTGCGTGACGAGCCACACGGGGCCGACCTTCTCGGTGACGAGCATGCGTCCATCCGGCAGGAACGCGATGCGCCAGGGAAGCTTGAAGTTCGCGATCTCCGTCATCGTGAACGGAAGGGTTGTCGCCTTCAGCGCGCCCGCGTTGATTTGCGCATACGCCGCCGCCGACGCCAGCGTCAGCAGCACCGCCGCATCCAGAAGCTTCTTCATGAATCCCATTCTGTCTTTACGGTGTCTGGATCACCAAGTAGCGGAAGGGCTCCTCGATGTTCCTGTACATGTGCGGCGCGTTCGGCGGAATGATCGCCACGTCGCCTCTGCTGACGCGGTGCGATTCACCGCCTTCAATCAAGGTCGCCGCGCCGCTCATGATCACGACGACGCCGGTCCAATCCTCATGTGAATGCAGCGTGCCTTCGTCGGCCTTCCCGCGGCTGTTGGCATGGATGGCCCACGTACGGCCCTGTCGATCCTTGCGCGCGAACAGGTCCGTGGTGCCCGTCGAGGCGAGCGCCTGCGCGAACGTGGCGTCCACTTTGTCGTGACTGAATAAGGTGATCCGTGGAGCAGACGCTCTCTGCTGCGCGCTGGTTCTCGCCATCCATCCTGCGCCGAACGCCAGCACGACTACTGCTGTCATCATCACCGTTCGCATCGATAGCATCTGATGTCGCATAACGTCCTCTAGAGTCGACGGCGACTGTACATCATTGCAATCTTTTCGTCCGCTCGGCTTGCGCGGCGTTCGTTTCACCTGTTACCGTCGAACACTCCCCCGAAAACCTGAAGAGGCAATCCACAATCATGGTCCATCACGCCCGTCGTGTGTTTCTCTTTCTCGCGGCGCTCTGTCTGATCGTCGCCGCGACACGCGCGGATCGAGTCGTCGCGCAGTCATTCGGCTGTCCGTGCAGCATCTGGACGCCGGCGGCCACGCCGGCCAACGCCGCGGTCACCGACGGGCAACCGATCGAGGTTGGCGTGAAGTTCCGATCGGACATCGATGGCTTCGTGACCGCGCTGCGCTTCTACAAGGGCACGGCGAATATGGGCGTCCATGTGGGCCATCTCTGGTCTGCAACCGGTGCGCTGCTCGCCGAGGCCACGTTCACCAACGAGTCGGCGTCGGGCTGGCAGGAGGTCGCGCTCACGCCAGCCGTCGCGATCACGGCGAACACGACGTACATCGCGTCGTATCACTCCGACGGCTTCTTCGCAATCGACAGCGGATTCTTCTCGGCCGCGGGCGTCGACTCGCCGCCGCTGCACGCGCTGCAGGCGGGTGTCGATGGCCCGAACGGCGTCTTTCTCTACGGCCCCAGCGGCTTCCCCTCGGCGGGAAGCACGAACAACTACTGGGCGGACGTGGTGCTGAAGACGGATCTGGGGCCGGATACAACTCCGCCAGTCATCACCAGCGTGACCCCCGCGGCGAACGCGACGGGCGTCGCGCCTTCGACGAGGGTCCAGGCGGTGTTCAGCGAACCGATCGATCCGGCAACCGTCACTTCGTCTACGTTCGGGCTGCGCGACCAGAGTGGCGCCGCGATTTCCGCCACGGTCAGCTATGACGCAGGCACTCGCACGGCGACGCTCGCGACTACCGCGGGCCTGCTGGCACAGACCACCTTCACCGCCACGGTCAGCGGCGGTGTCACGGGCGTGCGTGATCTCGCCGGCAACGCGCTCGCCTCCGACGTCGTGTGGTCGTTCACGACAGGCGCGCCGGCGCCGCCGCCGGATGAAGGACCAGGCGGACCGATCCTGGTCATCTCGAGCTCGTCGAACCCGTTCGGCCGTTACTACGCGGAAATTCTGCGCGCCGAAGGCTTGAACGAATTCACCGCCACGGACATCTCCCTCGTCACGCCCGCGATGCTCGCGGGATACGACGTCGCGGTTCTCGGCGAGATGCCGCTGACGCCCAGCCACGTGGCGATGCTGACGGACTGGGTGGGCAACGGTGGAAACCTGATCGCCATGCGTCCCGACAAACAGCTTGCCGCGCTGCTCGGGCTGAGCGATCAGGCGTCGGCGCTGACCAACGCGTACCTGCAGATCAACACCGCGTCGGCTCCTGGCGCAGGCATCGTGTCCGACACGATCCAGTTCCACGGCGCCGCGGATCGCTATATGGCGTCTGGCGCATCAACGGTCGCCACGCTGTTCAGTGATGCGACGACGGCCACGACAAATCCGGCAGTGACGATCGCATCGGTCGGCACGCAGGGTGGTCAGGCGGCAGCCTTCACCTTCGACCTCGCGCGCTCCATCGTCTACACGCGGCAGGGAAATCCCGCATGGTCCGGACAGGAGCGCGATGGCATCTCGCCGATCCGTTCCGACGACCTGTTCTTCGGCGCCGCCGGTGGTGACGTGCAACCGGACTGGGTCGATCTGAACAAGGTGGCGATTCCGCAGGCCGACGAGCAGCAGCGCCTGCTCGCCAATCTCGTGCTGCATCTCGAGCGCATGCGCAAACCGCTGCCGCGCTTCTGGTACCTGCCGCGCGGCGCGAAAGCGGCGCTCGTCATGACCGGCGACGATCACGGCAACGGCGGAACCGTCGGACGGTTCAATCAGTACAAGACGCTGAGCGCGCCGGGATGCAGCGTCGCCGACTGGCAATGCATCCGCAGCACGTCGTACATCTACAACGGCACGCCGGGCATGGACGACGCGGCGTCGCTCGGTTTCGTGAACGAGGGCTTCGAGGTCGCGCTTCACGTGACGACGAACTGCGCGAACTGGACACCCTCGACGCTGGCCACCTTTTACTCGCAGCAGATTGCCCAGTTCCATGCCGAGCGGCCGTCGGTGCCGCCCATCGCGACGAACCGGACGCACTGCATCGTGTGGAGCGACTACGTCACGCAGCCGAAGGTGGAGCTCGCCAACGGCATCCGCTTCGACACGAACTACTACTTCTATCCGCCGAACTGGGTGCAGGACCGCCCGGGCCTCTTCACCGGCTCCGCGATGCCCATGCGCTTCGCCGATCTCGATGGCAGCAGCATCGACGTCTATCAGGCGGCGACGCAGATGACCGACGAGTCGGGGCAGACCTATCCGTTCACGTCGGACACGCTGTTCGATCGCGCGCTCGGACCGCTCGGCTACTACGGCGTGTTCACCGCCAACATGCACACCGATCAGCCGACCGAGCAGCCGTCGGATGCGGCCGTCAACTCGGCGATCGCGCGCGGCGTTCCCGTCGTGTCGGCCAGGCAGATGCTCGACTGGCTCGATGGCCGCAACGGATCGTCATTCGGATCCATCGCGTTCAGCAGCGGTACGCTGACGTTCACGATCACCGCTGCGGCCGGATCGAACGGGCTCACGGCGATGGTTCCCGCGCAGGCGCGAGGCGGAGCGCTCATCAGCATCAGCCGCGACGGTTCGCCGGCGAGCTACACCACGCAGGTCATCAAAGGCGTTTCGTATGCGGTGTTCGACGGCGTTGCGGGAAGCTACACGGCGACGTACGCCGTCGATGTCGCGGCGCCGGTCATTTCCGGTGTGGCGGCGACGCCGGGGCTGAACAACACGGCCACCATCACGTGGACCACCAGCGAGCCGGCTGACTCGCGCGTCGAGTACGGCCTCTCGGCGTCCGCGCTGAGCAGCCATGCCACCGATGCGTCGTTCACCACGACGCACAGCGTCGTGCTGACGGGCCTGACACCGAACACGACGTACTTCTATCGGGTGACGTCGGCCGACGCGGCCGGCAATGCCGCCGCATCCTCGATCCTGTCGTTCACGACGCCGGCGACTCAGTTGGCCGCGACCGACACGACCGTCGCCGATTTCAGCGCCGGCACGACCGACGGTCAGGAGTACATCGCGCAGGCCGCCGACGGCGAAGTGATTCTGAGACCGGCGTCGGGCACCGAGTTCTTCGGAACAGCGCTCCCGCCGGATTGGTCGGCGACCGTATGGAATGCGGGAGGCACCGCAACGGTGTCCGGCGGCGCGCTCATCGTCGACGGCGCGCGCGCGGGAACGACTGCCAATTTCACCTCTGGACACTCGCTCGAGTTCGTCGCGACGTTCACGGGCAGCGCGTTCCAGCACGCCGGCTTCGCGGACACGCTCGAGGCCGCGCCGTGGGCCGTCTTCAGCACGTTCAGCGGCGGCGGCCTGTTTGCGCGGACCAACTCCGGCGGTGCGAGTATCGACACGCCTCTTGCCGCGTCCCTTCTGGGATCGCCTCACCGCTTCCGCATCGACTGGACGGCAACGGGCGTGGTGTATTCGGTGGACGGCAGCGTCGTCGCGAACCACGCGATCGCGATTGCCGCGCCGATGCGTCCGCTCGCAAGCGAT
>QHWQ01000403.1 GCA_003222635.1 Acidobacteriota bacterium
GTCGCTGCTGACCGCATTCAAGACCGCCGCCGATCGCGACGACCTGCTGCGGCGCCTCGCAGCCGATCGCGGCTTCTACATCCCCAGCTTCTACGACGTGAAGTATCGAGACGAGGGCGTCATCGAGGCGTTCGTGCCGAAGCCGGGGACCGGCGCGCCGCCGACGGTGAAGAAAGCGGCGCTCAAGACGACCGAGGCGGTCGATCCGCCGGCGACGACGGTGTTCACGCCGGAGACGGAGCTCGGCTCGCGGTTCCTCGTCGAAGTCGTTCGCGGGTGCGCGAACCTCTGTCGCTTCTGCTGGGCGGGCTACAACTACCTGCCGGTGCGGGCGTTTCCGAAGGAGCGCATCCTGGAGCTCGCGGAAAAGGCGAAGCCCTACTCCGATCGCGCGGGGCTCGTCTCCATCGCACTGTGCGATCACCCGGAGATCGAAGAGATCCTCACGCGGCTCGTCGACATGGGCTATTCGATCAGCCCGGCGTCGCTACGGCTCGACGACCTGACGCCGACGATCCTGTCGCTGCTGCGCAAGAGCGGCGAGAAGACCATCACGATCGCGCCCGAGACCGGCTCCGATCGCCTGCGGCGCGTCATCAACAAGACCGTGACCAACGACGAAATCCTCGCCGCGGCGGAGATGATTTTCGAGAGCGGGTTCGAGAACCTGAAGCTCTATTTCATGATCGCCCTGCCGACGGAGACGGAGGCCGACCTCGTGGCGATCCGGGACATCACGCTGCAGCTGCGCGAGATCATGCTGAAGCATCAGCGCGGCCGAGGGCACATCGGCCGCATCGTCGGCAGCGTGAACCCGCTGGTCCCGAAGCCGGGCACCGCGTATCAATGTCAGGCGCTGCTCTCGCTCGGCGATCGCCGAGTGGCGGCGGCCATCGAAGCCGCGGAGCGCAACGGCGGCAACTGGCGCGCGGCAGTCGCCGAGAGCGGCGTCGACGCCGGCTTCTTCGTCTTCCGCGATCGGTCGAACGACGCCGTGCTGCCGTGGGACATCATCGACGGCGGACTCAGAGAGCATTTCTTCCGCTCCGAATTCGACAAGGCGCTCCGCGAGGAGTGGACTCTCCCGCCGAAGCGGCAGAAGGAAAACGCACGGCTCCTGTCCGTTCTTCACCAGTAGCCCGCGCGCTGGCCGCGATCGGCATCTCCGCGCTGATCGTTCTCGTCGTCGTTCTCATTACGGGCGGCTTCACGATTGACGCCGGCCCACTGCATCTCTCCGCACACAACCCGCGCCGGCCGGCTCTCATCGCGATCTTCACGTTCGTTGCCGCCGGCGCCTTGAACCGCGCGGCATTCAACGACATGTTGTCGGCGTCGTGGGCATTGCTCGATGCCCACGCGCTGGCGTTCGCGATCGTGATCGCCGCGGCGGCGGCAGGCGCCGGGATCGCCTGCGGCACGTATGCCGCCTCGAGCTCCGACGCGTCCGGCTACGTGAGCGAGTCACGTCTTATCGCCTCGGCACGGCTCGCGACCGACGAACCGCTGGCACGCGCCGTCGCCTGGCCGAACGCCACGTGGGCGTTCTCGCCGCTCGGCTACCGGCCCGGCAGCGAGCCGGGTGAGCTGGTCCCCACGTACCCGGCCGGCCTCCCGCTGGTGATGGCGCCCGTGCGTCTGATCGCCGGCGAGCTGGCGGTGTACCTCGTAGTGCCGCTGCTCGGCGCGATCGCGGTGCTGGCCACCTACGGCGTGGGCACACGGCTCCATTCACGCATCGCAGGCCTGATTGCCGCGTTTCTCCTGGCCACCAGCCCGATCGTGCTGTTCCAGATCGTCCAACCAATGAGCGACGTACCCGTCACGGCCTGGTGGACGCTGGCGCTGCTCTTTGCGCTCGCACCATTCCCGGGCGGTCCGCTCGCCGCCGGCGCCGCGTCGGGCCTTGCCATCCTGACGCGGCCGAACCTGATGCCGTTCGCTCTGGTCATCGCGGTCGTGGTCGTGAACATCCCCCGCGGCCGCGACGAACGCCGGCGCCGATTCGATCGGCTCGTCGGCTTCGCCGCGGGCATCACGCCGGCGGTCGGCGCGCAGTTCCTGATGCAGTGGCGTCTCTACGGCAGCCCGATGGCCTCCGGCTACGGCTCGGCGGGCGACCTCTACGCGCTCAATACCATCGTGCCCAATGCCGTCGGCTACGCGAGGCGCATGATCCACGGCGAAGGACCGGCACTTGCGCTCGCGGTCGCGGCGCTGATCGTCTCCGCGATCATCCGCACACGCCCCGCCGGGGTGCCGCCACTGAAGCGAACTATCGTCCTGGCCGCGATCGCGGTCGGCATCGTTGCCGCCTCCTATCTGCCCTACGCGGTGTTCGCCGAATGGTCGTATCTCCGATTCCTTTTGCCTGCCTTTCCGCTACTGTTCGTCCTCGCCGGCGCGCTGATCGTGAACGCCGTGCTGCGCTTCCCACCGCAATTGCGAGCGACAACGCTGCTCTGCGTTCTGGCGATCGCCGGCTCCTTCAACATCGTCCGCGCGCAGCAGGAGCAGGCGTTCGCGATGCAGCGCTACGAGTCGCGCTATCGCTTCGCGGGCCGCTACCTTGCATCCGCTCTTCCGCCAAACGCCCTCGTCATAACGGGGCAGGAGAGCGGCAGCGCGCGCTACTACACGAACCTGCCGATCCTCCGGTGGGATCAGCTCGACGTCGATCTCGACACGGCGATCGCGGCGCTCCGCGCGCTGCGGCGCCACCCGGTGTTCGTGGTTGAAGACTGGGAGGCACCGCAGCTGGCGAAGAAGAACCCGCGATCCGTCAACGCGCGGCTCGACTGGCAGCCGCGTGCCGAATTCGGCGAGGAGACGCGCGTGTTTCTCTACGATCCGGCCGATGGCGAGGCGCATCGCACGTGGCGCGCCGACCGCGTGCATTGACGTCTTCGTGGCGGCCGTTCAGGACGCAACCGCCGCCTTCTCTTCGAACTCGTCGTAGGCCTCGAGGATCATCTCGCGCAGGCGATCCTGCGCGGTGACGTCGCCCGCGATCGGGCGCAGCAGCGAGAAGCTGCGCCGCTCGCCGTTGACCGAGTAGGCGCGTGCGGGGAACGTGACGTTGCGTCCGCCTCCGGTCCGGCGTTCCCAGACCGTGAAGCCAATCAGCTTCAGGCCGTCGAGGATCCCTTCGTTGAAATGCAGCTCGGCCTCGGCGAGCTTGCCGGGCAGGGCGTTCTTCTCGGTTGGCGTGATGATCTTGACAACCACGGCGTCCTCCAGGTCGCGTCGCTTTCGCGACGCGACTGCCTGTGTTGGCTGCGCGGACCGCGTTCGCGGTCCGCGTATGTTTGCGCTGGCGTGAAGCAGCCAGGCAAGGGACGGGCCTGACCACAGGACGATGATCTGTTGGTGGAAGTGTGTGAGTGCGTGTGCCTTGGCGGCGGGCACGAAATGCGTGCCCGCGCGCGTGATCACGATCTGTTAACTGTAGTTGCCCCTCGACTCACTTCGTTCGTTCGGGGGCAAGCTCTGATCACTCCTGCGATGCGGCCGGCGTGTTCCTTCTCCGCGCGATACGATGTCAGCACGTCGAGGTGCATCGCGGTGCAGAGACCGCTCGCATGGATGTTCTCCTCGCGCACGCCCGCGAGAACCAGATGATCGCGATTCGCGCCCACGACATCCAGACGCATTTTCTGCTCGCGGGGCGTGAGGAACCATCGATCAATCAGATAGCGCTCGTGTCCGGCCGCCGCGAACGCATCGACGAGATCCGATCCGACCTCGTAGCAGCACGGCCCGATCGCCGGTCCGATCGCGACGACCACGTCACCAATCAGCAGGGGAACGCAATCCGCCGCGCGGACGACCAGTGCAGCGTCCGGGCGGTCCGACACCAGGGCGTCCGCCTTTGGCCGTTCCCCGGGAAGAGTGTCACGGACGACAACGACGTCGCGGCCGTGAACCTGATTCAATGACACGACATGATCGCCGGCGACGCCAACCGCCGCGGCGAGCGCGCGCCACGCTTCGTCGGCGGGTAACTGCAGTTGACGGGTTGTAAACAGATGTTGCGCGATCGGATCGAGCGCCCGGCAGCGCAGCGCCGCGCCCCAGCTCTCTTCCGTCCAGTAGAAGCCGGGGGGCACCTCAGGGAGCGTCATGTAGGATCCGATGGACAGATGGAAATTATAGGTGTCGGGCTCGACGCGACCGAAATCGACCGCGTCGCGAAGATGATCGATCAATACGGCGATCGCTTCCTGCAGCGAGTCTTCACGGCTGGCGAGATCGCGTATTGCCAGGCGAGGCGCGACTTCGCCTCGTCATACGCTGCGCGCTTCGCCGCCAAGGAGGCCGCGATGAAAGCGCTCGGCACCGGCCACTCGCGCGGCGTCTACTGGACCGGCATCGAGGTGGTCCGGCGCCACGGCCCGCCGCGCCTCGCCTTCCACGGCGGCGCCGCCGAACGGTTCGCCTCGATGGGCGGCACGAGCTCGCTGCTGACGCTGACGCACTCGCGCGACCTCGCCATCGCGCACGTCATGTTGATGAAAGAGTAGGTCCGGCTAAAGCCGGACACTACCAGTCGGTAGTGTCTACCAGTCGGTAGTGTCCGCCTTCAGGCGGACCTAATACGTGTAGAAGCCGCGCCTGGTTTTGCGTCCGTGGTACCCCGCCAGCACCATCCGCTTCAGCAGCGGCGGCGGCGCAAAGCGTGGCTCGCGGAACTCCTCGAACATGATGTTCGCAATGTAATACGTGGTGTCGAGGCCGACGAAATCCAGCAGCGTGAACGGCCCCATCGGGTAGCCGCATCCCAGCTTCATCCCCTTGTCGATATCCTCGATGGTGCCGAGCCCGCGCTCGTACTCGCGGATTGCATCGAGCAGATACGGCACGAGCAGCCGGTTGACGATGAAGCCCGGGCGATCGGGGGCGGCGATCGGCTCCTTGCCCAGCGAGGCCGCGAACTCGGTCAGCGTCTTGCCGGTCTCCTCGCTCGTCGTCAGCGCGCGGATGACTTCGACCAGCGTCATCAGCTGCACCGGGTTGAAGAAGTGCAGGCCGCCGAATCGATCCGGTCGCCCCGTGGCCGACGCGAGCTCCGTGATGCAGAGCGATGACGTGTTGGACGCGATGATCGTCTCCGGCTTTACGGCCGCTTCGACCGCCTGATAGATCGCGCGCTTGTCGTCGAGATTCTCGACGATCGCTTCGATGACGATGTCGCACTCCTTCAGATCGGCGGTGTTCGTCGTGCCGGTCAGGTTGCCGAGCGTCTTGTTGTGCGCCTCTTCGGTGACTTTCCCTTTCGCAACGCCATCCGCGAGGAACTTCTTGATGCGCGCCATCCCCGCCTGCAGCGCTGCGTCGTTCACCTCGCGCACAATCGTCTTGTAGCCGGATGCCGCGGCGACCTGCGCGATTCCGGATCCCATCAGGCCGCAGCCGAGCACCCCAACTGTCCGAATTGCCATCTAGAGGATCTCCACCAGAGCGGCGATCCCCTGGCCGCCGCCGATGCATGCGGCCGCGATGCCGCGCCGGGCGCCGCGCCGCCGCATCTCCAGCGTGAGCGTCAGCAGGATGCGCGCGCCGGTGGCGCCGAGCGGATGGCCAAGCGCGATCGCGCCGCCGTTGACGTTCACCTTCTCGCGCTGGAGGCCGATCTCCTTTTCGACGGCGAGGTATTGCGCGGCGAAGGCCTCGTTGATCTCGAACAGATCGATGTCGTCAATCGTCAGCTTGTGCTTCTGGAGCAGCTGTCGAATCGCCGGAGCCGGTCCCATTCCCATGATGCTCGGATCGACGCCGACAGTGGCCCATCCCGCGAGGCGCGCGATTGGCGACAAACCATGCTTCTGTACGCCGCTCTCCGACGCCAGCATCACGGCCGCGCCGCCATCCACGATGCCACTGGCGTTGCCCGCGGTGACGGTGCCGTCCTTCGAGAACGCCGTCGGCAGCTTCGCCAGCGCCTCCAGTGTCGTGTCGGGCCGCATGTGATCGTCGCGATCGACGACCGTCGTGCCGCGGCGCGTCTTGATCTCGACGGGCACGACTTCGTCCGCGAACCGCCCCTGCTTCCACGCCTCGTCCGCGCACGTCTGGCTGCGGATGGCGAAGCGATCCTGCTCCTCGCGCGAGATCTCGTAGTTGCGCGCGCACTTCTCGGCGGTTTCGGCCATGAACATGCCGCACATCGTGTCGCGCAGCCCTTCGTAGAGCGAATCCTCGAGCGCGCCCTGTCCGAGCTTGAGGCCCGAGCGCAGCCCGCGGATGACGTGCGGCGCCTGGCTCATGTTCTCGATGCCGCCGGTCAGCACGACGTCCGCTTCGCCGGTGAGGATGTGATGCGCGCCCGTGATGGCGGCCTGGATGCCCGACCCGCACAGCCGATTCACCGTCAGTGCGGGCACCTCGATCGGCACGCACGCCTTCAGCGCCACGTGGCGCGCGCCGTAGATGGCGTCCGAGCTTGTCTGCAGCACGTTGCCGAAGACGACGTGATCCACCCATTCGGG
>QHWQ01000130.1 GCA_003222635.1 Acidobacteriota bacterium
CGATGAAGAGCACGTCGCCGCCCGCCGGCGTCCACGCCAGCCCAATCGCCACGCCGGGCTCCTTCGTCCGCTCCTCCATCTCCTCGTCGAGGAAATGAGGCGCGCCGAGCAGCTCGACGACGACGTCTGCCGTGATGTGCAGCGGCGTCTCGTCGCCTTCGGCGCGGCGGCGCGCGGCCTTGCGGCACAGCGCGCCGATCTCGCGCTCGAGGTTGCGGACGCCCGCTTCGCGCGTGTAGCCGCGAATCACGAGCCGGAGTGCGTCATCGCCGATCGTCAGCTGCTCGGGCGTCAACCCATGATTGGTGATCTGTTTCTGCACGAGGTGATCGCGCGCAATGGCGAGCTTCTCCTCCTCGGTGTAGCCGGGAATCTCGAGCACCTCCATGCGGTCGCGCAGCGCCGGAGGAACGGGGTCGAGGATGTTCGCGGTGGTGATGAACAGCACCTCGGAGAGATCGAACGGCACGTCGAGATAGTGATCGCGGAACGACACGTTCTGCTCGGGGTCGAGCACCTCGAGCAGCGCGGACGCGGGATCGCCACGGAAGTCGTTGCCGAGCTTGTCGATCTCGTCGAGGATGAAGACCGGGTTCTTCGACTCGGCGCGGCGCAGCCCCTGGATGATCTGCCCTGGCAGCGCGCCGATGTAGGTGCGCCGATGCCCGCGAATCTCCGCCTCGTCGCGCATGCCGCCGAGCGAGACGCGCACGAATTTGCGCTCCAGCGACCGCGCGATCGAGCGCGCCAGCGACGTCTTGCCGACGCCGGGAGGGCCGGCGAAGCAGAGGATCGGTCCCTTCACTTCCGGATTGAGCTTGCGCACCGCGAGGTATTCCAGGATGCGGTCCTTCGCCTTCTCGAGGCCGGAGTGATCCGCGTCGAGCGTCTGCTTGGTCTTCGGCAGATCGATCACTTCATCGGTGCGCTTCTGCCACGGCAGCGCGACGAGCCAATCGAGATAGGTGCGCGAAACCGTGTACTCGGCGGCCGCCGCGGGCATCTTCGACAGGCGATCGAGCTCGCGCACCGCTTCCTTCTGCACCATCTCCGGCATGCCGGCGGCTTCAATCTTCTCGCGCAGCTCCTCGATCTCGCGCGTCTGATCGTCGCCCTCGCCGAGCTCCTTCTGAATCGCCTTCATCTGCTCGCGGAGGAAGTACTCGCGCTGGTTCTTGCCGACCTCCGACTGCACCTGCGACTGAATCTTCGAGCCGAGCTCGAGGACCTCGAGCTCCTTGATGAGCACGCGATTGAGGGTGTCGAGGCGTGCGCGGACTTCGCGTGTCTCGAGCACTTCCTGCTTCACCGCCGTGCTGATCGTCGTCAGGCTCGAGGCAATGAAATCGGCGAGCCGGCCCGGATCGGTGATGTTCGCGGAGAGCGTCTGCAGGTCGTCTGACAGCAGCGGCGACAGCGAGACGACCTGCTGGAAGTTCGCGCGGATGTTCCGCAGCAGGGCGTCGATTTCGAGGTTGTGGGTGTCCGCGCCGATCTCCGGCGCAAGCCGGTGCCGAGCGAATAGAGATCCCCCTGCTGCGGCTCTTCCACCGTCGCGTCGCGCTGCGTGAAGACGCCGATCAGCTTGCCGCCCGAAATGGCCTCGTCGATCAGCCGAACCGAGCTCTCGCGCGCGACCGCGAGCGGCATGAACGAGTTGGGAAACAGAACGGTATCCCGGAGCGGGAGAATCGGGAGCTCGTCTGGAAGATTGAGCGGACGATCGGTGGAGAGTTCTTCGACCTCGAGCGGTTCGTCGCGGTCTGTCATGGATGGGAACCGATCCGCGCCGCGGCCACGCGCGGCGCGGATCAGGTGTGAGGCGGTTAATTCGACATGTCGAAGAAGAGCGCGGACGACCCGCTCTTGCGCGCGAGCATGCGCTCGCGCTGCTCGGCGGTCTCGCGCGCCTCTTCGCAGTCCTTGCAGCGAACTGCGAACGGCAACGCACGCAGCCTCGCCTCGGCGATTTCGTCGCCGCACTCGAAGCAGTTGCCGTAGGTCCCTTCCTCCAGACGACGGAGCGCCTCGTTGATCTTGTTGAGCGTCTCCGACTTCATCTGGATGAGCGCGAACTCGATGTCTTCCTGGATGTCGACCTCGGAGCTCTCGCCCTGGTCGAGCACGTCGCGCTCCTTGTTGCCCTCGGCCCGCACGTCGCGAATTTTGCCCTGAACCTCGCTCAGCAACTCGCGGCGGCGCTCTTCGAGCATTGTCTTCAGTTCGTTATAGCGGCTGGTCTTGCCCGCCGCCACCTTCGTGCTCTTCGTCGTCGCCATGATGCCTGCCGCTCCTTCCACATTCACCCTAGCGCGGGTGACCATGTTTGGCGCCCCGCTGATGCAATTGCGATGCCCCTTTAGACTGCGCTCGGGTGGAAATAGTTCCCTCCGGTTTTGAATGGTTCCCCGCCGCTTCGACCTCGACCGCTCTGATCGAACAACCATCACCCAATCAACGAATTACCGTGACCATTCGAACGTGATGCCACAGGGTCCCGCGCAGCCAGGCGTTTAGACGCCGGGAAGCGCTTGGAGGCTCTGTCCACTCCGTGGGACGCCGAAAGTCCGGGTCGCTGTGGCGGAAACGCCTCATCGACTGGGAGTGCTAGGGCTTAAACATCGCTGGACAAAAGACTTTCCGGCGGTGAGCAATGGTGGGAAAGAACTCGACCGTTACAGGTTGAGCTTGTGGATAAATCTACAGTTTGTTCAAGAATCGTCGGCGTTAGAGTCCGCTCGTGAACATCACTGAATCAATCGGCTGCTCACCGAGTAATTCGGAACGATTCCACGCTCCACGAGAAGGTCTCCGCTACGCCTGCTGCGCGTACGTATCCATTTCTCATACAGTCTGAGCACGTCGGAGTTCGACGCCAGTGCACTGCGTTCGCTCACTTCGCTGAGGACGTCCACGCACGCGGTGAACTTGCCGGCAAGTTCGTCGAACACGTCGCCGAGCGCCGGGTCGCCGCGCCGCGCGAGCGAACCGTACGCGCACTCACCGAGCTGGATGTAGTAGTCGACGTCCACCAGGCTGCGCGTCAGGCTGTCGGCGAAGAAGCCGGAGATGAAGAGCGAGAGGTCGCCAACCTCGCGCAGGCCGTCGCGCTGACGGCTGCCGCCCGCCTGCAGCGCGCGCGCGAGGCGGATGCCGAGCGGTTCCTCGGCGGCCGTTGCCGACGATCGATCGAATTGAACGAAGCCGGTGAGCAGGTTTACGAGGTAGAACGAGGTGAACTCGCACACGGCCACATGCTGATGTTCGATGGCGGTCTCCACCAGCTCCTTGAAGTACTCCGCGGGCGATTCGTTGCGAACGAGCCCCTCGGCCATGCTCCTCCCTCTTCTCTTTCCTCTTCCTTCAAGATTGCAAGGGATATTCCGCTTCAGTTGTGGGTGAAAACGGGCAAATTATAATGAGAAATCCAAGACATGTCCTGCCCCTTGTGCCGTTCCCGGAAGGAAAAACGATTCTGTCCGGCCCTCAATCAGACCATTTGTCCCGTGTGCTGCGGTACGAAGCGGCTCACCGAGATCCAGTGCCCTGACACCTGCAGGTATCTCACGAGCGCGCGCGAGCATCCAGCGGCGATCGTCAAGCGGCAGCAGGAGCACGACGTCGCGATTCTGCTGCCGACGCTGCACGGTCTGACCGAGCGCCAGTATCAACTCTTCTTCCTCTTTCAATCGCTGATCGCGCGGCACACGCCTGAAGGCTTCGCGCGTCTGGTCGACGACGATGTGGCGGAGGCTGCGGCAACAATGGCCTCGACGCTCGAGACCGCCGCGCGCGGCGTCATCTACGAGCATGCGGCGCAGTCGCTGCCGGCGCAGCGGCTCGCCAACGAGATGAAGACGATGCTCGCCGAGATACGGCGGCAGGGCGCCACCGTCTATGACCGCGAAGCGGCGATCGTCCTGCGTGCAATCGAGAAGGGGGCGCGCGAGACGCGCAAAACCGAGCCAGGCGACACGGCGTATCTCACCGTGATGGCCCGGCTGCTCCAGCGGAACCAGGGTCCGGCGCAACCCGCGCCGGCCGAGCGGCCGTCTTTGATCATCCCCTGAGCGTCGGCTACAATTCGGAGTTTGCTCCTGAGAGGAAATCATGGCCAAGCGGTGTGAAATCTGCGGGAAAGGACCGGTCGTCGGCCGGACGATTTCCCACGCGCATAACGTCGGACCGCGGCGGTTCGAGCCGAACCTGCAGTCGGTGAAGGCGATCGTCAACGGCGCCACCAGGCGCATCCGGGTCTGCACCCGCTGCCTGCGCTCGGGCAAGGTCACCAAGGCGGCGTAGTGCCTGGCTCGCCAAGGCCAGGCGAAGGCGGCGCGCGGCAGGCCGTTTCGGCTCCCGACGCGGCGAAGCCGATCGGCCCCTACAGTCCCGCCATTCGCGCGGGACAACTCCTGTTCATCTCGGGCCAGGTCGGCTTCGATCCGGCGACCGGCGAGCTCGTCGGACGCGACGTCACGGCGCAGACCGACCAGGTGATGCGCAATATCGGCTCGCTGCTGAAGGCGGCGGGGCTGGACTTCGGCCACGTCGTGCGGACGACCGTCTACCTCGCCGACATGAACGAGTTCGCGAAGATGAACGAGGTGTACGCGCGTTACGTGGTGGATCCGCCGCCGGCGCGTTCGACGGTGCAGGTCGCGCGGCTGCCGCGCGATGCGCGCGTCGAAATCGATGTGATAGCGGTGATCGAGTGATTTACGAATTTACGAATCTACGGATTTACGAATTGCATTGATGAATTGCCGGCCGCGCAATCCAACAATAAATTCGTCGATTCGTAAATTCGTAAATTCGTAGATTCGTAAATCCCGTCAGGCTCTCGCGGTCCGCTCGACGCCCAGCACTCCATGCACACCCTTGATCGACTTGATGACGCGCTCGAGGTGTTTCACGTCGCTGATCTCGACCGTCATGTCGATGCGTGCCTGCTGATCGTCGCCGGTGTGCGCTTCCATGTTCGTGATGTTGGTGTTGATGTCCGACACCTTGGCGCTGATCTCGGCGAGCATCCCCTTCCGATCCTCCACGTGCATCGTCAGGCGGACGGTGTACGGCGCCTGATCGGAGGTCGCGGTATCCCATTCGACGTCGATGCGGCGGTCCGGATCGAACATCAGGTTGAGGACGTTGGGACACGTGGCGGCGTGCACCGAGACGCCCTTGCCGCGCGTGATGTAGCCGACGATCTTCTCGCCGCGGATCGGGTTGCAGCACTTGGCGCGGAACACCATGATGTCGTCGGTGCCGCGCACCTTGATCTTGTCGCTCGCCGCGCCCGGCCGCAGCACGCGCTTGACGACGGAGACGACGGCGGAGTCGGCAGGCTTTTCCTTGAGCTGAGCGGCGGGCACGGCCTTCTGCAGCACGGTCCGCGGCGAGAGCTTCCCGTAACCGATGTGCGCGAGCAGCTCGTCGGACTTCTGCGCGCCGTATTCCGCGGCGAACTTCGAGAGCTCCTCGCTTTCGAGCAGCGTCTTCGGATTCAGATCGAAGCGGCGCGCCTCCTTCTCGAAGAGCCGCCGTCCGAGCTCGATGCTCCGCTGTCGCTCCTCGCCCTGGAGGATGTGCTTGATCTTGCTGCGCGCGCGCGAGCTGACGACGAACGTCAGCCAGTCGCGGCTCGGTTTGTGTCCCGTCTGCGTGATGATCTCGACGATGTCGCCGTTCTGCAGGCGCGTGCGGAGCGGGACCATCTTGCCGTTCACGCGCGCGCCGACGCACTGGTTGCCGACGTCGGTGTGAATCATGTACGCGAAATCGACCGGCGTCGCGCCGCGCTGCAGCGACCGCACCTCGCCTTTCGGCGTGAAGATGTAGACCTCCTCGGGATAGAGGTCGATCTTCAGGTTCTGCAGGAACTCCTGCGGGTCGCGCACTTCCTGCTGCACTTCGAGCAGCTGGCGCATCCACTGGAAGTAGCGCTCGTCGCGATGGTCGCCGACGCGTCCTTCCTTGTACTTCCAATGCGCCGCAATGCCTTCCTCGGCGCGCCGATGCATTTCCTCGGTGCGGATCTGCACCTCGAACGGGAAGCCGTTCTCGCTGATGACCGACGTGTGCAGCGATTGATACCCGTTCGGCCGCGGCATCGCGATGAAGTCCTTGATGCGTCCCGGAACGGGCGACCAGGTCTGATGAATGATGCCGAGCGCCGCGTAGCAGTCCTTGACCGACTCGGTGACGATGCGCAGCGCGACGAAGTCGTAGACGCGCTCGAGATCGATCTTCTGCCGCATCAACTTGAGGTGGATGCTGTAGAGACGCTTGATGCGGCCATCGAGCTGGACGACGGGAATCTGCGCCTCGTCGAGCTTGGCTCGAATCGTGCGCGTGAGGTCGTGGATGACGGCGTCCGCCATCTTCCGCTTGGCCTCGACCTTGGCGCGCAGCGATTCGTAGGCCTTCGGCTCGAGGTACTTGAACGAGAGTTCCTCGAGCTCGTTCTTCACCTTGCTCATCCCGAGCCGGTTGGCGATCGGCGCGTAGATGTCGCGCGTCTCCTGCGCAATCTTGATGCGGCGCTCTTCCGGCAGGTGCTGCAGCGTCCGCATGTTGTGGAGGCGGTCGGCGAGCTTGACGAGGACGACGCGGATGTCGTCGACCATCGCCAGCAGCATCTTGCGGAAGTTCTCGGCCTGCCGCTCCTCGCTGGAGGAGAACTGAATCGCGCCGATCTTGGTCACGCCTTCGACGACGTGCGCGATCTCGGGGCCGAACAGCTCCGCAATACGCTCCGGCGTGGTCAGCGTGTCCTCGACGACGTCGTGCAGCAGGCCGGCGGCCACGGCGACGACGTCCAGTTTCATGTCGGCGAGGAAGTCCGCGACTTCGAGCGGGTGCACCAGATAGGGTTCGCCCGAGTGGCGGACCTGTCCCTTGTGTTCGAGCGCCGAGAAGACGTACGCCCGCCGCAGCAGCTCGAGGTCCGCCTCGGGACTGTAGCTACGGACTTTCTCCAGGAGCGTTTCGAAACGAATCATGGGAAACGGTGTCTAACGCCATGATAGAAGTGGGGTTGAGGGGGGTCAAGAATACGGCGCGGGGCCGCTTGACTCGCCCGAAAACGCCTAACTATACTGGCGCGCTTACGGAATCTAAGTAGAGGGGTAACGATGCGCAAGTTTCTGTCTCAGAGCGTCCTGTTCGCGGCGATTGCGGCATTGAGCGTGGCGACAGCCGGATGCGGGTACTACAACGGCCTGAAGGCCAAGCGGGAGTTCCGGGACGCCAATGGTCTGTATCAGTCGAGCGACTACAAGGCCGCCGCGGCGAAGTACGAGGAGGTGGTGGCGCTGCCTGAAGACGTCCTCCACCAGTTCCACCTCGAGCCGGCGTACTTCTTCCTCGCCAACAGCTACGACAACCTGTTTCGCGGGGCCAAGAAGGGCGACGCGACCAACGACGCCTACATGACGAAGGCCGTCGACAACTACAAGAAGGACGCGGAGGTCGACCCCGACCCGAAGATGAAGAAGCTGTCGCTGCAGTACCTCGTGGCGGCGTACGGACCCGACAAACTGAACGATCCGTCGCAGCAGGAGCCCATTCTCCAGCAGATGATTCAAGTGGATCCGACCGACCCGGCCAACTACTTCTACCTGGCGAACATCTACGAGCAGAACGGCGACTACGACAACGCCGAAGCGCAGTTCATGAAGGCGAAGGAGATGAAGCCGAACGATCCCGTCGTCTACACGACGCTGGCGGCCTTCTACGACCGGCAGGGTGAATTCGACAAGGTGATCAATGCGCTCAACGAGCGCGCGCAGCACGAGCCGAACAACCCCGAGGCGCATCATGTCATCGCGACCTACTACTGGAACGAGGCGTACAAGAACTTCAAGCTGAAGGACGCCGACAAGATGAAGTACATCCAGGCGGGGCTCGCGGAGGTCGACAAGGCGCTCGAGCTCAAGCCGGATTACTTCGAGGCGCTGACCTACAAGAATCTGCTCCTCCGCTCCGAGGCGCTCGTCGAGAAGGATCCGGCCAAGCAGCAGCAGTTGATCAAGCAGGCCGACCAGCTCCGCGACAAGGCGCAGGAGCTGCAGAAGCAGAAGCAGGCGGCGGCCGCCGCTCCCGCCGCGCCAAAGCGCTAGTCACACCAAAGTTTTACGCGGAATTTCCGGGCCGTCCCTGCGCAAGCGGGACGGCCCTTTTCATGTACACTTTTCCGCGACCAAGCTCGACATTAAAAGAAGCCATCAGGAGAACAAGATGAAGAAAGCGCTCGTCCTTCTTGCGTGCGTGCTGTGCGCGTGGCCGGTGAGCCGTGCCGCTGCACAGGGCGTCACCACGGCCTCCGTCACGGGCATCGTGAGGGACTCACAGGGCGGCGTGGTTCCAGGAGCCACGGTCGTCGCCGTCCACGTGCCGTCAGGCACCTCGTACGAAGGCGTGAGCCAGGCCGACGGCCGGTATTTCATTCCCGGCATGCGCGTCGGCGGGCCGTACAAAGTGACGGCCGGGCTCTCCGGGTTTTCGCCGGAGAGCAAAGACAACATCCACCTGTCGCTCGGCGTGGCGCAGGACGTCAACTTCGAGCTGAAGGTCGCCGCGGTCGCGGAAACCGTGGAGGTCACCGCGCAGGCCGACCCTGTCTTCGCGTCGACCCGCACCGGCGCGGCTACCGCAATCTCACGCGATGACATCGCCGAATTGCCGACAATCAACGGCCGACTCAGCGACCTCACTCGTTTGACACCACAGGCGAGCAGCAACAGTTCATTCGCGGGCCAGGATGGCCGCGTAAACAACATGACCGTTGACGGTGCCTACTTCAACAGCTCGTTCGGCCTTGGCGAGGGGCAAGCTGGCGGTCGAACCCTCGTCGCCCCGATCTCGCTCGAGTCGATCGAGCAGGTGCAGGTGAGCATCGCGCCGTACGACGTCCGTGAAGGCAACTTCATCGGCGCTTCCGTCAACACGGTGACCCGAAGTGGAACGAACCAGCTGACTGCGTCGGTGTATCACCGCATGCGCAGCGACGGGTGGGTCGGAACCGATGCCGCGGGGTTGTCCGTCAACCCTGGGACGTTCACATTCCGGAACACCGGTGTCTGGGGCGGCGGTCCCATCGTCAAGAACAGACTGTTCTTATTCGGCAACTACGAGAACGAGTTGTTCAAGGCACCCCTGCACACGTTCGTTGCCAACTCCGGTGGGCAGGCGGCAACGGGGAGCGTGACCAGGGTCCTGGCGTCGGACCTCGACGCGCTGAGCGCGTACCTCGACAAGAATTTCTCGTACAAGACCGGTGGCTACCAGAATCTTCCGGCGGAGACGCCCGGCAAGCGGTATCTGCTTCGCAGCGACGTCAATCTAAACAACAGCAACAGAGTCAGCTTTCGTTACAGCCAGCTCGACTCGAGTAGCGGGAAGAACCTGTCCTCCTCCACGTCCGCCGGTCTCGGTCGAGGAACGTTCAGCACGGCGTTCCTGAATTTCGCAGCGTCGAACTACTCGCAGCTCGAGAACATCAAATCAAGCATCGGGGAATGGAATGCGATCCTTGGTCAGAAGACGTCGAATAACTTCGTGGGTGGTTACACGAAGAACGATGAGAGCCGCGGCGACTGGGGGAAACTCTTCCCGTTTGTTGACATCCTCGCGCCTGATGGCACCGCCTATACGTCGTTCGGTACTGAACCATTCACGCCGAACAATGAACTGCGCTACACGACCTATCAGGCCAAGGACGACATTACGCGCTTCGCCAACCGGCATTCGATCACTGTCGGTACAACCCTGCAGCGCTACGAGTCCGAGAACGTCTTCTTCTCGCTCCAGCAGAGCGGCTACGTCTACAACTCGCTGCAGGACTTCTACACCGACGCCAACGACTTCCTGGCCAACCCGAATCGCACCGTTTCACCGGTGACGCTGCGGCGGTTCCAGGTGCGATACATGAACATCCCTGGTCTGTCGAAGCCGCTCCAGCCGCTTCGCGTCTGGAACACGGGCGGCTATGCCCAGGATGAATACCGGGTTCGACAGGACATGACAGTCACGGCTGGTGTGCGGTTCGACAGAGCGCAGTTCGCGAACACCACGTTCCCCAACCCGGCCGTCGATGCCCTGACGTTCCGGGACGAAAAAGGCGCTGCGGTCAAATATTCGAGCGGCCACCTGCCGGACCCGAAATTCCTCTGGTCTCCACGGACGGCGATGAACTGGGACGTTGGCGGCAAACAGAGCACGCAAGTGCGGCTCGGGACCGGCGTCTTCACTGGTCCGCCGCCATACGTATGGGTGTCGAACCAGATCGGCCAAACCGGCCTGCTGACCGGTTTCGACCAGATTGACAACACAAACGCACGTCCGTTCAACCCGAACCCGGACACATACAAACCGAAGACGGTGACCGGCGCCAGCGCCGCGAGCTTCGAGTTCAACGTCTCCGATCCGAGCTTCAAGTTCCCGCAGGTGTGGCGCACGAACCTGGCCGTCGACCGTCGGTTGTTCTGGGGAATCACGAGCACGACGGAATATCTGTTCAACAAGACGATCAATGGCATCTACTACATCAACGCGAATCTGCCTGCCGCCCAGACCGCGTTCGCAGGCGTCGATAATCGCCCGCGCTGGACAGCTACCCGTATCAACACCGGCACGCCCACCATCACTGCCGCCTACGTGATGAAGAACGAGAGCATGGGACGTTCATGGAATATTTCCGAGATGTTGTCGAGACCGCTGTATCACGGGTTGACGCTCAAGGGCGCATACAGCTACGGCATCTCCCGGAACACGATCGACCCCGGCTCCAACGCTTCGGGGACGTGGCTGGGCAATGAAATCTCGTTCGATCCGAACAACCCGGGTCTTGGGATCGACAATGCCGCACAAGGGCACCGTGTATTCGTGCAGGCATCCTATAACCGCCAGTACTTCGGATTCGGCGCGACCACGATCTCCGCGTTCTTCGAGGCCAAGCCGTCGTACCCGAACTTCAGCACCACCGCCAGTTACGTCTTCGCCGGCGATATGAACGGCGACGGCGCATCGGGGAACGACTTGATCTACATCCCGCGGAATACGTCGGAGATGAACTTCGTAGCGTTCACGCTTCCTCCCGCGCAAGGAGGTCGAACGTTCACGGCCGATGATGAAACGAATGGACCTGAGCCTCGTGCAGGACGTCTTCAGGAGCGTTTCCGGCAGGAAACAGGCCGGCCAGTTCCGTCTCGACATCACGAATTTCAGTAATCTTCTAAATCACAACTGGGGCGTGAGCTCACGCCTGGTCGTGCCGGTGACCGCAGCCAACGGCGCACAGATTCTCACGAATCCGGGAATCGATGCCCAGGGTCGCGCCACGTATCGTCTGCAGGTAGCCAACGGCCAGCTGGTGACGAAATCGTTTCAGTCCAATACCCTGATCGGCCAGAACCAGACGTCAGGCAGCGACGTGTACCAGCTGATGCTCAGCTTCCGCTACTCGTTCAACTAAGCCGGACCACGATCGCGGGCGGCATGGGCCGGTGCTCTTCGCGGGGCACCGGCTCTTTCGTGTACGCTTCCGACATGAAGCAGATCACACGAATACTCCTGGCTCTGTGTGTGGTCGCATGTACTGCTCCAAGCTACGCGCAACAGGTCACCACGGGCTCACTCACCGGCATCGTCAAGGACGCGCAGGGCGGCGTCCTGCCGGGATCGACCGTCACGGCGGTTCATGAACCGACCGGCACGATGTACGAAGCCGTCACCGAGGGAGACGGTACGTTCCACCTCCTCAACGTCCGCGTCGGCGGACCCTATAACGTCACCGTCAATCTCTCCGGCTTCAAGCCGTTCACGCAGAACGGCGTGCAGGTCAAGCTCGGCGAAGCGACGAACATCCCGGTCCAGCTGCAGATTGCGACGCTGAGCGAGACCGTGGAAGTGCGCGCCGATGCGGCATCCGCCGTCTTCACGCCGTCGCACGCCGGCGCGGCAGCGAATATTCCAACCGAGGCGATCGAGGAGCTCCCGACGATTCAGCGGAACCTGTTCGACTTCGCCCGCACCTCGCCCTATTTCAATGCGACGAGCTCCGGCAGCGACACGTTCGTGACGGTCGCCGGCCGCAACAATCGCTACAACAGCCTGCAGATTGACGGCGCCGTCAACAACGACGTCTTCGGGCTCTCGGCGACGGGCGCCCCGGGCGGCCAGACGGGCTCGCAGCCGGTCAGCCTCGACGCCATCCAGGAGATTCAGCTGGTGGTCTCGCCCTACGACGTGCGCCAGGGCGGCTTCTCGGGAGGCGGGATCAACGCCATCACCAAGAGCGGCACGAACAGGCTGAGCGGGACGGGCTACTACTTCGGTCGCAATCAGAGGCCAAGGCATTCTTCTTCGGTAACGTCGACTGGGCGCGCAAGAACACGCCGACCGGCTTCTCGGCGAGCGGCAGTTCCGGACAGCGCTTTGGCCAGCCCGGAAACGTGCAGCAGGTCGTGGACATCGCGAAGAGCCGCTACGGATTCGACCCGGGCTCGCTCGACGAGTTCAGCAAGCCGAACAACAGCAACAAGGTGTTCGTCCGCGCGGATATGAACCTCGCCGCGTCTCACCAGCTGAGGGTGAGCACCAATTACGTCGATTCCCTCGCGCGCATCGGGTTCCCGTCCACCACGCAGTACCTGATGCCGACCAATTACTACGCGTTCACCGACAAGACCTCGTCGACCGTGGGTCAGTTGAACAGCACGTTCAAGAGCGCCGTCAATGAGTTGCGAATGACCTACCAGCGCATCCGCGACAACCGCGGCGATGCGGCCGGGCAGCAGCGCTTCCCGTTCGTCCAGGTGGACTTTCCGGACGGCACCAACGTCCGCTTCGGCAGCGAGAACTCGTCGCACGCCAACAAGCTGAATCAGAACATCACGGAATTCACCGACGACTTCACGCTCATCCGCGGGCGACACACGGTCACGCTCGGCACGCACAACGAGTTCCTGAAGTTCTACAACCTGTTCATCCAGAACCTGTACGGCAACTACCGGTTCTCGAGCCCCGCGAACTTCGCCGCCGGCATCGCGCAGTCCTATTCGCTCAATTTCTCCAACACGTCGAATCCGCTGGAGGCGGCGCAGTTTTCCGTCCACCAGTTCGGCGCGTATGCAGGCGATCAGTGGCGGCTGAAGCCCGCCTTCACGGTCACCTACGGCGTGCGCGTGGACATTCCACGCTTCCCCGACAAGCCGCACGCCAACCCGCTGGCGGTCGCTGAATTCGGCATCCCGACCGATCAGGTGCCGGCGCCGACGATGTGGTCGCCGCGCGCGGGCTTCAACTGGGATCTGAGCGGCGGATCGAACAACCGGCAGCAGGTGCGCGGCGGCGCGGGGATCTTCACCGGCCGCACGCCGTATGTCTGGCTGTCGAACCAGTACGGCAACACCGGCGTGGACTTCACCAACATCGCCGTGAACTTCGCCACGACGGTCGCGATTCCGTTCGTCGCGGATCCGAACAGTCAGCCACGCACGGTGACCGGCGGCGCGACCGGCCGTCAGACGATCAACCTGATCGAGCCGGACTACAAGTATCCGGAGATCGTCCGCGGCAACCTCGCCTACGACCGCGAGATCGCCTTCGGGATGATCGGCACGGCGGAAGTCCTCGTCACGAAGAACATCAAGGAAATCTTCTACCAGAACGTCAACTACATTCCGTTGAGCACGCTGCCCGATGGACGGCTGACGTATACGAAGCGCGATCCGAGCCTGAACGACGTCGTCGTGCTCTCGAACACGGGACGCGGCAGCAACTGGACGACCACCTTCAAGGTGGAGCGGCCGTTCGCCAACGGCTTCTACGCCAGCGGGTCCTACCTGTATAACCGCGCCAAGTCGATCAACGACGGCACGTCCAGCGTCGCGCGCTCCAACTGGGCGTTCGGCTCCTACGTCAACTTCGACGTGAACAACCCGCCGCTGGCGACCTCGAACTACGAGACGGCACACCGCGTCACGCTGACCGCGTCGATTCCGATCCCGATCACGTCGAGCGTGCGCAGCACCGCGTCGCTCTACTACAACGGGCAGAACGGGCAGCCGTATACGATCGTCTTCAACGGCGACGCCAACGGCGACGGCGTGACGACCAACGACGTCGCGTTCGTCCCGGCATCGCCCGATCAGGTCGTCGTCATCAACGGCACCTGGGATCAGTTGAACGCCTACATCAACGGCGACTGCACCATGCGCGACAACCGCGGGAGCATCCCCGAACGCAACGCCTGTCACGCGCCGTGGATCAACAGCCTCGACTTCCGCTATGGCGTGGACGTGCCGACGGGCGGGCGGACGAAGGTCGAGCTGACGATGGACGTCTTCAACCTGCTGAACCTGTTCAACAAGAACTGGGGCTGGAGCGTCTATCCGAATCTGAACAGCCCGATCACGATCGGCTACGGCGGCATCAACGCGGCGACGGGCAAGGAAACGCTGAACCTGTCGACGATCACGTCGCCGAACTTCCAGGGGACCTTCACGCGCGACGACCTGCGGTCACGCTGGCAGGCGCAGTTCGGGGCGCGGATCCGCTTCTAATCCGCGCCGGGGGTGCGAAGGTGGCAGGGTGCACACATTCGCACCGTCGCACCATCGCACCGTCGCACCGTCGCACCCCCGAACCGCCTCGTCTCAGATCACCCGGGTCGCAGCGGACGTGCGGATTTCGCTTTTTGTGCGGAGTGTTCCTATCGCGGGTGGACGAAAACGCCATGGAGCAGATGTCACAACCGATGCCCGGGACCATCCTCGTCGTCGACGACGACGAAGGGGTCCGCAGAGTGCTTTCGCGGTGGGTGTCCGATTTGGGTTATGCCGTCAAATCGGCCGAGGATGCCGACACCGCGCTGGAGATTGTCCGTGAGTGCCCGATCGACGTCGCGCTGGTCGACGTCCGCATGCCCGGCCACGACGGGATCTGGCTGCTCGACCAGATCAGCCGCTTCTATCCCGACATCGCCGTGGTGTTCGCGACGGGCCTGATGGAAATGGATCCGATGATCACGCTGCGTCCCGGCGTGGTCGGCTACATCGTCAAGCCGTTCAGCCTCAACGACCTGGCGAAGGTGATCAAGCGCGGGATGGCGGAACGCAAGCGCCTGGAGGCCGAGCGGCGCGCCCGGCCGCGCATGCTGGCGGCAGGCATGCTCGAAGGGCTCGTCGTATCGAGAAGTTGATTGCCGATGGCGCGTTCGAGGCAAAAATGAAAAGGGCCGTCCAGTGGGACGGCCCTTTTGCTGTACGAGCGATTGAGAGAACGCTACGCGCCCGGCGCGGTGGCGCTGGCGCCCTTCCTCATGCCTTCGGTGACGATGCCGACCTTCTCCACGCCGGCGCCCTTGGCGGCGTCGATCACGTTGATGATGTCGCCGTAGCGCAGCGACCCATCCCCGCTGATGAACATCGTCTTGTCCTTGCGATCCTCGAAGATCGTGCGGAGGCGCTCTTCGAGCTCGGGGAGCTGGACGTCC
>QHWQ01000131.1 GCA_003222635.1 Acidobacteriota bacterium
CCGAGGCGCCTGGTCGCAAGCCGGAGGAACACCTCGCGTCTGGAGGCGGACGGGTAAGCGGCGCGGATGCCGGCGTTAGCCATGGCGTCCGCAGCCTGCGAGAGGGCGCTTACGAGGATTGCCTTTTCACGGACTGACATGTTGCGCCAGCGTTCGATCTGCAACGCTTCGGCTTCGGCGGAGGTATCAGCCGTGAGCGGCGGACGCGGGCTCGGGACGCTCATTTCCGCGCGTTCCTAGCGCCGCTGGCGGCGCTCTTCCTCGCGTTCCTGCTTCTTCCAGTGGAAGCCGAGCAACGTGAAGATAACGGCGCCGATGATGGTGGGGATGTAGGCGGCGATCAATCTCATGGCTGCTTTTCCTCGAGTCGCATGCCCGCGTACGCCAGTGCGAAGCCGAATGCGACGATGGCGGCCGTCTCCAACTACGATGATACGCCCGGATTGAAGATGGTTTCGAGCGGGGCAAACACTACGAGCAAGAAGCCCATTTCGCGCACGAATTCGCCGCGCCTGATTTTCGATGCAGTTTTTGTGACGTCCAAGGCAGAGAATGGGATGTGTCTGCCACTATCGTGCAGAACTGCAAGCCGCCAGCGAACTAGCCGTTCGGAACGTTCGATTCGTTCGGGACGTTCGGCTCGTTCGGTTCGAGAACGACGAAGGGCGCGAACGATCCGAACGCCTCGAACGATCCGAACGATTTAGCCTTCCAGGTAGGTATACCCGTGCAGCCCGTCTTCGTAGAAGCGGAGCAGCCGGCCGGCGCCTTCGTAGTCCATGCGCCCTGCGCGGACAGCAGTCTCGACGTCGGTCCGTAGCTTCGACAGCAGCGACTCCGCGTCGAACTCCACGTAGTCGAGCACCTCGCGGACGGTGTCGCCCTTGATGAGCGCATCCAGCTTCGCGTTGCCATGCTCGTCCAGCGAGACGTGCACGGCGTGCGTGTCCCCAAACAGATTGTGGAGGTCGCCGAGAATTTCCTGATACGCGCCGACGAGGAAGACGCCCAGGTAGTAGTCGTCCTGGTTCAGCGAGTGCAGCGGCAGCGTCTTCTTCACGTCGCGCCGGTCGACGAAGCGATCCAGCTTGCCGTCCGAGTCGCACGTGATGTCGCCGAGCACCGCGTGGTTGGGCGGCTTCTCGTTCAGCCGGTGGATAGGCATCACGGGAAACAGCTGCTTGATCGCCCAGGCGTCGGGAATCGACTGGAACAGCGAGAAGTTACAGAAATAGGTGTCCGAGAGCTGCTCGTCCAGGTTCTGCAGGTCCTCCGGAACCTCGGTCATCGTCTGCACGAGCTTCTGGAGCTTCGTGCAGATCGCCCAGAACAGGTTCTCGGCCATGCTGCGCTGGTCGAGCGGCAGGTAGCCGCCGTTGAACAGGCTGAGGGCCATGTCGAGCGCCTGCTGCGCGTCGTGGAACGCCTCCAGCGCGTTACGCGCGGTGACGTTGTTATACGTGTCGATGAGGTCCGTGATCGGCTGCTCCCAATCGGGATTGGCCGTCGTCGGCACCTTCTCGTCGCCGAAGCCGGACACGCCGAGGACGTTGAAGACGAGCACGCTGTGGTACGCGACGACCGCACGGCCGCTCTCCGAAACGATCGTCGGGTGGGCGACGCCCGCCTCATCACACACCGTCTGGACGTGGTAGACGACGTCGTTGGCGTACTCCTGGAGCGTGTAGTTCATGCTCGACTCGAAGTTCGTCTGCGAACCGTCGTAGTCCACGCCCAGCCCGCCGCCCACGTCCAGGTACTGCAGCCCCGCGCCCAGCTTGGCGAGCTCGGTGTAGACGCGCGCTGCCTCGTTCAAGGCGCCCTTGACGATGCGAATGTTGGTGATCTGGCTGCCGAGGTGGAAGTGCAGGAGCTTGAGGCAATCCTGCATCCCGAGCGCCTTCAGTTCCTCGAGGCCGCGGACGATTTCGCTGACGGTCAGGCCGAACTTCGAGCGGAAGCCGCCTGACGACTGCCACCGTCCACTGCCGCGCGCGGCGAGCTTGACGCGCATCCCGATCTGCGGCCGCACGCCGACTTTCTGCGCGTACTCGAGAATGAGGCCTAATTCCGTGTATTTCTCGACGACCGGAATGATGTTGCGCCCGATCTTGAGCGCCAGCATCGCGGTCTCGATGAACTCCGCGTCCTTGAAGCCGTTGCAGATGATCGGCGTCTCGTTGTCGGCGATCGCGACGACAGCCAGCAGCTCCGGCTTGGAGCCCGCCTCGAGACCGAACTTGTAGGGCCTGCCGAAGTCGAGCACCTCTTCGACGACCTGCCGCTGCTGATTGACCTTGATCGGGTAGACGCAGCTGTAGCCGCCCTGGTACTGGTGCTGGGCGATGGCTCCCGCAAACGCGGTGTGAATGTCGGCGAGACGATGTTTGAGGATGTCGGTGAAGCGGACGAGGACGGGAAGGCTGATGCCGCGCAGCTGCAGGCGATCGATCAGCTCCTTCAGGTCGATCGCGCGCTGCGGATCCTTCGTCGGGTGCACCTGCACGTGGCCCTGGCCGTTGATGGAGAAGTAGCCGTTGCTCCAGCGCGGGACCTCGTAGAGCTCGCTGGCGTCGTGAACGGTCCACGCCGTGGTCGACGAAGTGCTTGCGGCCAGCGGCGGCGCCTGGCGGCCGTTGGTCATCGTGCTCAGTTGATGCGCTCCACTGGTTGTCGATGATAAACGCTTTTCGATCAATCTGATCGTGCTTATCGGTCGCGGTTGTAAATTTCTTGGTGCCTGGACCGCTCCACACTTATGCTGACGCGATGAGCGATCGCATGCCCGCGATCAAGGTCGTGATGATGCCGAAGGACACCAACGCGCACGGCACGATCTTCGGCGGCGTCATCCTCTCGCAGATCGACCTGGCGGCGGGCGTCGAGGCGTTCAAGGTGGCGCCGCACCTCTACGTGACGAAGGCGATGCGCGAGGTGGAGTTCCACGAGCCGGTCTACACCGGCGACCTCGTGAGCTTTTTCCCCTCACTCGTGCGCGTCGGCCGCACCTCGGTGACCATCCGCGTGGAGGTCGAAGCCGAGCGCTGGGGCTGGGATGCGGCGAAGAAGGGGATCGGGCGTGGCGAAAAGGTCAAAGTGACTGAGGCGGAAGTGATCCTCGTCGCCGTCGATGGTGAGGGGCGCCCGATTCCGGTGCGTCCGGAGACGGTGAAGGCATGAGGTGGGTCAGCAGCCGCGGCGGCTCGCCTGCGGTTCCCTTCATTGACGCATTGTTCGCCGGCACCGCGCCGGACGGCGGCCTCTACATGCCGGAGCGGCTCGAACCGCTCTCGCCGGGTCAGCTCGACGCCATCCGCGCCGCCAACGGCGACATCGTCGCGATCGGCACCATCGTCGGATCGCACCTTCTCCGCGACGAGATCACGGTGGACGCGATGCGCGCGCTCGTTACGGATGCCCTCGACTTTCCGATTCCGCTCGTCCAGGTCACCGGGAACATCTGGGCGCTCGAGCTGTTTCACGGGCCGACCCTGGCATTCAAGGACGTCGGGGCGCGGACGCAGGCGAGGCTGCTGCACCACTTCACCGATGGGACGCCGCTGACAATTCTGGTCGCGACCTCCGGCGATACCGGCAGCGCGGTCGCTCAAGCGTTCCACGGCGTCCCTGACACGCGCGTCGTCGTGCTCTATCCGGAAGGGAAGGTCAGCGACGTCCAGGAAGCGCAGATGGCGTCGCTCGGCGACAACATCACCGCGGTCGCGGTCCACGGGACGTTCGACGACTGCCAGTGGCTGGTGAAGCAGGCGTTCGCGGACGACGACCTGCGGTCGCACGTCTGGCTGACGCCGGCCAACTCAATCAACCTCGGCCGGCTGCTGCCGCAGACCTTCTATTATTTCGTGCTCACCAGTCTGGGTCCGCCTGAAGGCGGACACTACCGCAACCTTGTCGTGTCGGTGCCGAGCGGGAATTTCGGGAACCTGACGGCGGGCCTGATCGCCAAGCGCATCGGCCTGCCGGTGAATCGGTTCGTTGCGGCGACCAACGTCAACGACGTCGTTCCCGAATACCTGCGGACAGGCGAGTACAAGCCGCGCGGGTCGGTGCGCACCGTGGCCAACGCGATGGACGTCGGCGCGCCGAGCAATTTCGAGCGCATGCGCGCGATGTACGGCGACAGTTTCGAGTCGCTGCGCTGCGACATCGCCGGCGCGGCGTTCGACGATGCGACGGTCGTCGCGGAGATTGGCTCCGTGTTTCGCCAGTACGGGTACCTGCTCGATCCGCACGGCGCTATCGCGTGGCTCGGCCTGCGACAGAACCTGGCGGCCGGCGAGCGCGGCGTTTTTCTCGCGACCGCGCATCCCGCAAAATTCCGTGAAGTTGTCGAGCCGGCCATTGGCGACGCGATTCCGTTGCCGCCGGTACTGGCGGAAGCGATCAAACGGCCGCGTCACAGCGAGAAGCTGCGCGTCGATTACCCCACGCTGAAGAGCCTGCTGCTGGCGCGGACACGCTAAGATCGCCGGATGCCGACGCTCGATACGTTCCGCCCTGAGCCGGGCACCCTTCCGACACGCGACGAGGTCCCGGCGCGCTACAAGTGGGACCTGACGTCCATCTGCACGTCGTGGGACGCGTGGCAGGGCAGCTACAAGCAGCTCGATGCGGCGATCGCCGCGTTTCCGGCGTTTCAGGGGACGCTGGCGAAAGGATCCGGGCAGCTGCTCGCCGCCTTCAAGGCGATGGACGAGATGGGCGCGCTCAGCTATCGCGTGTGGTACTACGCCTCGCTCCACTACGACCAGGATCAGCGGAACAACGAGATCAACGCGCGCCGCCAGCAGGTGCAGATCCTGTTTGCCAGGCAGGCGCAGGCCAGCTCGTGGTTCAACCCGGAAGTGCTCGCGATTCCGATCGAGACGATTCGCGGCTGGATGGATGCGAACACGGACCTCGCGCTCTACCGGTTTGCGATCGAGAGCCTGTTTCACGAGCAGGAGCACGTGCTCGACGAGCAGGGCGAGCGGCTGATGTCGTTCGCCGGGCGCTTCAACAGCGTCCCGTACGACAGCTATTCCGCGCTGACGACGGCGGACGTGAAGTTTCCGTCGATCACGCTCGGGAGCGGCACCAAGGTGACGCTGACCTATGGCCAGTATCGCGCCGTGCTCGAAACGAATCGGAATCAGGAAGACCGCGCGAACGCCTACCGGATCTTCCATCAGACGTTTGCCGACAACCAGAACACCTACGCGGCGCTCTACAACGGCGTGCTGCAGCGCGACTGGTTCCACGCACGCGCCCGCGGCTACACGACGACGCTCGACGCGGCGCTGCATGGCAACAACATTCCGACGTCGGTCGTCGAGAACCTGATCGCGGTCACCAAGCAGGGCGTCGAGCCGCTGCGACGCTATCACCGCCTGCGCCGGCGAGTGCTCGGCTTGTCCTCGTATCGGCTGTTCGACGTGTTCGTGCCGCTGGTCGAACATGGGGCGCGCTATCCGTACGACGAGGTCGGCGCGTGGATCGTGGATTCGGTGGCGCCCCTTGGCAAGCCGTATCAGCAGAACGTGAAGAGCGCGTTCGACGGGCAGTGGATCGACGTGTTCGAGAACAGCGGGAAGCGCAGCGGCGCATACTCGGCGCCGGTGTACGGCGCGCATCCCTACATGCTGCTCAATTACAACGAAACGCTCGACGCGGTGTTCACGCTGGCCCACGAGATGGGACACTCGATGCACACGCTGCTGTCGCATCAGACGCAGCCGTTCGTCTACGCCGGCTACACGATCTTCGTCGCCGAGGTGCCCTCGACGCTCAACGAGGCGCTGTTCCTCGACCTGATGCTCGATCGCGCGCGCAGCCGCGAGGAGCGCATCGTGCTGCTGCAGCACGCGATCGACAGCATCGCGAGCACGTTCTACACGCAGGTGATGTTCGCGGACTACGAGCTGCAGGCGCATCGGCTGGTGGAGCACGATCAGCCGGTGACGGCGGACGTGCTCAACGCCATCTACTCGTCGCTGCTCGAGGCGTACTACGGCGACGTCATCGACCGGGAAGAGTTGTCGCAGTTCACCTGGGCGCGCATCCCGCATTTCTTCAGCACGCCGTACTACGTCTACCAGTACGCGACGTGCTTCGCCTCCACCGCGCGCCTCATGCAAGGCATCCGATCGACGGACGCGGGCGCACGCCAGGACGCGGTGAATCGCTATTTGAATCTGTTGAAGGCGGGCGGCAGCGACTACCCGATGAACCTGCTTGCCAGAGCTGGCGTCGATCTCAGCCAGCCTGAGACGGTAAGTGCCGTGTCGGCCGGGCTGAACGGCCTGGTGGCCCGTTTGGAAGCCGAGCTCACCATGTGATACCATCCATCCGGATTAACGGATGGTTGCTATTCTCGAGCACATGACGGCGCTGTCGGACCCGACGCGCTGCCGCATGCTGCTCATGCTCGAAAAACACGAATTGACGGTCTCCGAGCTCTGCTCGGTGCTGCAGATGCCGCAGTCCAGCGTCAGCCGGCACCTGAAAACGCTCGCCGACGACAACTGGATTACGTCGCGGCGCGACGCGACGAGCCGCTTCTACACGATGCCGCTCGACGACCTGGATTCGGCGGCGAGCCGGCTGTGGCCGCTCATCCGCGAGCAGGTCGCGTCCACGACCGCCGCGGCCCATGATGAACGGCGGCTGCGCGGCGTGCTCGATCGCCGGCGGCTGAAATCCCAGGAATTCTTCGCGACCGCGGCGAGCAAGTGGGATCGCCTCCGGGAGGACCTTTTCGGCGACTCGTTTTACCTCTGGGCGGTGCTGGGCCTGATCGATCCGGCGCTGACGGTCGGCGACCTCGGATGCGGGACCGGCCAGCTCACGGAAACCGTTGCGCCCTACGTCCGGCGCGTCATCGCCGTCGATGGATCCACCGAGATGCTCGACGCCGCGCGCACGCGGCTCGCGCATCTGCGCAACGTGGAGATTCGCAAAGGCGAGCTCGAATCGCTCCCGATCAAGGACGGCGAGCTCGATGCGGCGCTGCTCTCGCTCGTCCTGCACTACTCGCCGGATCCGGCACGCACGCTCGCCGAAGTGGCGCGCGTCTGCCGTCCGGGCGCGAAGGTCCTCGTCGTCGACATGCTGCCGCATCATCACGAGGAGTATCAGCAGCAGATGGGCCACGTGTGGCTCGGGTTTTCCGAAAAACAGATTGTGAAGTTTCTGACCGCAGCGGGATTTGCAAGCGCGCGCGTGCGCGCGCTGCCGGTCGATCCGGATGCGAAAGGCCCGGCGCTTTTCGCAGCCATCGCAACACGCTCATGAACGGTAGAGTCCGGCTTTAGCCGGATCAAGGAGACGAAATGGCTACGGTTCTATTCGAGAAGATGCACGCGTTCGAGGCGGCGGCCAAGGCCGCGCGTCCGCCCTACAAGGTGGCGAACCTCGAGCTCGCCGACTGGGGACGCAAGGAGATTCGCCTCGCCGAGCACGAGATGCCCGGTCTGATGGCGCTGCGCAAGCGCTACGCCGGTCAGAAGCCGCTCGCGGGCGCGCGCATCATGGGCAGCCTGCACATGACCATTCAGACCGCCGTGCTGATCGAGACGCTCACCGAGCTCGGCGCGGACGTTCGCTGGGTGTCGTGCAACATCTTCTCGACGCAGGATCACGCCGCGGCCGCGGTCGTCGTCGGTCGTCCCGAAACGGGCGGCACGCCGGAGTCGCCGAAGGGAACGCCGGTGTTCGCCTGGAAGGGCGAGACGCTCGACGAGTACTGGTGGTGCACGGTCGAAGCGCTCGTGTGGCCCGATGGCAACGGCCCGACGCTCATCGTCGACGACGGCGGCGACGCGACGCTGTTCGTGCACAAGGCCGCCGAGTTCGAGAAGGCCGGCACGGTGCCCGCGTTCAATCCGGACAAGGAGCCGGAGGAGTGGGGCGTCATCCTCAACGCCATCTCTCGTGAGCTGAAATCCAACCCGGGGCGCTGGACGAACCTCGCGAAGGGTATTCGGGGTGTCAGCGAAGAAACGACGACGGGCGTGCATCGTCTCTACCAGATGATGGAAGCCGGCACGTTGCTGTTCCCGGCCATCAACGTCAACGACTCGGTGACCAAGAGCAAGTTCGACAACATCTACGGCTGCCGCCACTCGCTGCCGGACGGTCTGGCGCGCGCGACCGACGTGATGCTCGGCGGCAAGGTTGCCGTCGTCATGGGCTACGGCGAAGTCGGCAAGGGGTGCGCGCAGGCGCTGCGTGGCCAGGGCTGCCGCGTGATCGTCACCGAGATCGATCCGATCTGCGCGCTGCAGGCGGCGATGGAAGGCTTCGAGGTGAACACGCTCGACGATGTCGTCGACACCGCTGACATCTTCATTACCGCGACCGGCAACCTGAACATCATCACCACGGCACACATGCAGCGGATGAAGGACAAGGCCATTGTCGGCAACATCGGCCACTTCGACAACGAGATCGACATCGCCGGACTGAAGAAGGTCGCGGGCATCCAGCGGATCAACATCAAGCCGCAGTACGACGAATGGAAGTTCGCCGACGGCCACAGCGTGCTGGTGCTCGCCGAGGGACGCCTGCTCAACCTCGGGTGCGCGACCGGGCATCCGAGCTTCGTGATGTCGGCGTCATTCACCAACCAGGTGCTCGCGCAGCTCGAGCTGAACGCAAACGCCGAGAAGTACGGCAAGACGGTGACGATGCTGCCGAAGGCGCTCGATGAGGAAGTGGCGCGCCTGCATCTCGATCACCTCGGCGTGACGCTGACGAAGCTCTCGCCCGAGCAGGCCGATTACATCGGCGTGCCCGTCGAGGGCCCGTACAAGCCCAATCACTACCGGTATTGATTTATCGATATCGGCGGGACGTTCTCGAACGTCTCGAGACATACGGGATCCGGCCGCGGGAAACGACGCGGCCGGAGCTGGTGCGCGAGTTCGTCAACGACCTCTATCGCTACGAAATCCGCCGGCTGCGCGACCGGCTGATGCGCGGCGAGTTCCCGAAGAATACCTACTTCGATCGCGTCGTCGAACTCCGGAACAAATACTCCGTACTCGCGCTCAAGCCGTTCCAGTTCGTAGAATAAAGGCCTGACTCCACGCACATTGCCGATCCGCTCGAAGCTGCCGGATACCGGCGTGACGATTTTCACGACGATGTCGCGGCTCGCGCTCGAGCATGGCGCGATCAACCTGTCGCAGGGCTTCCCGGATTTCAATTGCGCGCCGGAGCTGATTGACGCCGTCACGCGCTACATGCGCGAGGGGCACAACCAGTACGCGCCGATGCCGGGGACGATCCCGCTGCGCGAGGCGCTCGCCATGAAGATCGAGCGTCTCTACGGGCGTCGCTACGATCCGGTCACCGAGATCACGGTGACCTCAGGCGCCACCGAAGCGCTCTTCGCCAGCCTGACGGCGCTCGTCCATCCCGGCGATGACGTGCTGCTGTTCCAGCCGGCGT
>QHWQ01000132.1:0-22929 GCA_003222635.1 Acidobacteriota bacterium
GGCTTCAAAGCGGGGATGCACGTCCTCATCATGGAAATCGACGGCACGTGGGACTTCACCACCATCACGAACGTGCAGGACGAGGCGCTGCACCTGCAGCACAGCGGCAAGCTCTCCGGAGGGTACAGCTCGGGGTCGGCAATGATCACCGAGGTCGCGGCGCATACCTATTACCTGAAGAGTGACAACGCCACGAACACGTACCAGTTGATGCACTACGACGGTGCCTCCACGGACCTGCCGATCGTCGACAACGTCGTGAAGCTCAATTTTCAGTACTTCGGCGACCCACAGCCGCCGACCCTTGTGCCTGGCAAGTCGCTCTGTGTCGCCGGCGTCAAAGGGCCGTTTACGACCTATGGTCCGAAGCCGCCGTGTCTGGCAACCGCCGGCACCGGTGGGTATGCGCAGGGCGAGAACTGCGCGTTCAAGGTCGTCAACGGGCTGCAGGTGCCGCGTCTCGACGTGCTCGGCGCCGGCGGCGTCGGTCAGGTCGAGCTGACGCAGGCGCAGCTCACGGACGGTCCCTGGTGCCCTGGCGCCGATTCGACGAACTACCCGAATCGCTTCGATGCCGACCTGTTCCGCATCCGCCGCGTGAAGGCGACGATGCGCGTGCAGTCGGCGGTCGCCGCGCTGCGCGGTCCGGCCGGCGTGCTCTTCGCTCACGGCGGCACCTCCCTGGGCGGCAACAAGCTCGCCCCCGACCAGGAGATTCAGTTCTCCGTCACGCCGCGCAACATGACGCTGGGGCGGTAAATCATGACTGAACATCTTTCACTCTCCGCCCGCGTCCGCCGCGAAGACGGCATCGCGATGATCGTCGCGCTGATGGCCATGATGCTGATGATGGCCCTCGGCATGACGCTGATGATGACGACGACGACGGAATCGAAAATCGCCTACAACTACAACGGCGGAACGGAAGCGCTCTATGCCGCGGACTCGGCCGTCGAGCGCGTCATGGACGACATCCTGACCGTGCCCGACTGGAACCAGATTCTGCAGGGCAACGTCCGCTCCGCGTTCATCGACGGACAGCCCACGGGTGTCCGCACGCTGCCCGACGGCACCCAGCTGGATCTCGACAAGGCGACCAGCGTGCTCGACTGCGGCAAGGCCGCCGGCTGCAACGACACCGATCTGAACACCGCCACCGAGGAGCGCCCGTGGGGCCTGAACAACCCGCGGTGGAAGCTGTACGCCTACGGGCAGATGAAGGACATGCTGCCGACCGACACGATCAACTCATCCGACTACGTCGTCGTCTGGATTGCCGACGATCCGTCGGAGACCGACAACGACCCCACCAAGGACGGCGGCTCCGGTCAGAACTGCAACGGCGACGCGGCGTGTCTGGCCAACCCCGGCCTCGGCGTCCTGGCGATGCACGCCGAGGCGTTCGGACCGGGTGGGGTGCACCGCGTGATTGAAATCACCGTGGCGAAAACAGACAACACGGAAATCGAGCGCGGCTACACGGGCCAGCGCGGACAGGACGAACAGAATCGCCGCGCGCGCAAAGCGGCAGTGCAGACGCCCGGCAAGGCGCTGACGCAGAAGGAGCTGTCGCTCGCGACAGGAACCATTCAATGAGCAAACGGATCCCTAACACCGTCGTGACATCACGCCGGCGCGTCGGACACCCGCGGCAGTGGCTGCTGCTCGCGGCGGCAGCCGCCGCGCTCTGGACGACGAACGCCTTCGCGCAGCTCGACCCGCTGCTGTTCCTGAAGCGCATTCCGCCGAACGTGCTGTTCGTGATGGATCTCGGTCCGGGCATGCTGTCCGACGCGGACAACAACTACTACGACCCGTATCAGTACAAGTACAGCAACAGCGGTAGCGACGTCGCGTGGCAGACAGCGCTGGGTCTGAATCCGGGCGTCAACATCCTGAACCAGAACAACGCGCCGTACTACCGCAAGTTCAACAACCGCGGATACACGGCCGCGACCAACGTCGGCGGCGTGACGTACGACTATTCGGCCGACTCGATTACGCCGGTCGGCAGCCTCGATGCGTCGTACAGCACGTTCTACGCGCCTACGCGATTCATGATTGCGCGGCGCGCGATCACGCAGGCGATCGACGAGAACACCAACGTGGTGCGCGTCGGGCTGCTGAAGACGCGTCAGACGACACCGGCATGGGGCGTGCCGCCGAACGGCGCCGGCAAGCTCGCCAACGACGCCGCCCTTATCGCGAGCGTCGCGCAGGTCCCCACCGATACGAACCAATCCACCGGCGGCAAGGGCGTGTGGTACCACATGAGGACGACGGTCAGCGGGAACAACGCGGCCGCCGCCAACACGACCTACAACGTGGTGCAGGCTGATGCGGCGAATGCGAATACCACGGTGCGCGCGGATATCGCCATTCCGGCGAATCCGGCGACTCCGACGGACGCGCTGCAGGTGGCGAACGGATTGATTCCGGGCAGCAACACGACCAACGCGCAAACGGATCGGCCGCTCGGGTTGATGCTCGACGACGCGAAGACCGAAGTCACGCGGCTCATCACCGCCGACACGCAGTGCCGGAACAACGTCATCATCATGGTCGTCGCGGGCGGCGAAGGCACGACCACCGCCGGCGCCACCGCCGCGACGACGGCGGCGAAGGGTTCGGCCTTCCTGAACATCAGCAATCGCCACGTGCCGGTGTACGTGATTGCGATCGCGCCCGCCGCGGCCGACGCCGCCAACCTGGCGCTCATCGCGACCAACAGCGGCGGCAAATACTTCGAGATCACCAAGGCGCAGATCACCGCGACGCCGGCCGGATCCGCCGTGCCGGAAATGGTGAAGGCGATCAACTACGGCATTCAGCACGCGTTCCAGCGCTACGCCGATTGCAACTCGAACACCGCGGAGAGCGAATTCCAGGTGACGAGCCCGATCGCGGGCACCGTGAATCTGATCGGTGCCAAGGACATCACCGGCCAGGTGCTGCCCAACACCCAGGTGTTCGACAAGGAAGGCACGCTCATTCCCCAGCGCACCAACATGCTCCTGAGCACCGGGTTCGAGCTGCCGGGCTTCGAGGCACGGCTTCGCGCGTTCCGCATCTACAAGCCGATCGCGGACTCGACGAAGTCGTCGGGATACAAGTTCTCGCAGGACGGCACGCGATTGTGGGTCGCGTGCGCGCCGGGCACGACCACCAGCGGCCCCTGTTCCTCGCTCGCGACGACGGACCGCAACATCTACACGTCGCTCCCCGACGGCACGATCGTGAAGTTCGACGCCTCGCAGGCGGCAACGCTGGCGCCGTATCTGGCGGGCGCCAATCCGGCTCCAGGCTCGTTCAACGCGACGAACGTGATCAACGGCGTCCGCGCGCTTCCGCTCGGCGCGATCGTGTCGGGCACGCCCGCGGTCATGGATCCGCCGTCGCTCGATCCGCCGCCGGACGCGAACTATCCCGCCTTCATCGACGAGAACAAGGATCGCCGCAGCATCGTCTGGGTCTGCGCCAACGACGGCATGCTGCACGCGATCGACGCGCGACTCGGCATCGAGGTATGGGCGTACATTCCGTTCAACCTGCTGACGAAGGTGAAGACGCTGCTCGACGGCCAGTCCGTCGGCAAGTTCGATTACCTGATGGACTCCTCTCCGAAGGTTGCCGACGTGAAGATCAACGGCGGGTGGAGGACGTATCTGGTCGTCGGCGAGGGCGCCGGCGGCACGTTCTATCAGACGTTCGACGTGACGCTTGACGACATGGGGACGACCGCATCGCCGACCGACAACGCCATTACGTCGTCGCTCCTCTATTTCTCATCGGCGACGCGCATTGCGCTGAAGTGGAGCTTCCCGCGGATGTCGAAATTCGACTATACGATTTCGACGGCGACGACGCCGTACGGCGACATCAGCAGCTCGGCCACGTCCACCGAGAAGAGCGTGGGCCAGACCTGGTCGGACCCGGCTGTCGGCCAGGCGGTGAACGCATCCGGCAAGTTCATGGTGATCACGGGATCGGGCTTCCTGCCGTACACGCAGCAGCAGGCGGTCAACCGCGGCGGCACCGCGGCGGGCACGTCGTTGTATCTGCTCGACATCGAGACCGGATCAGTCTTCGCGTCCAAGGACGTGGGCAATGACGGGCAGGCAGAAACGGTGGACAACTGCGCCGCGGTGAACAACTGTCAGATCATGAAGAACGCGCTGCACGCGGACCCCGTCGCGACGGGTCCGCCGGAATCGCGGTACGTCGACAAGGTGTACATCGGCGATCTGGACGGCAAGGTGTGGCGCTTCAACATCGTGACCGACACTTCGGGCGTACCGTCCTTCACGGCCAACCCGACGATGCTCTATAACGCGAGCCTCACCGGCGGTCACGGCAGCGCGAAGAAGGCGGGCTCATCGCAGCCGATCTTCTCGTCGATGGCGAGCGTCACGGTCGGCGGCGGCACACAGCAGTACATCTTCTTCGGCACCGGAAGCGATCTGCTGCCGTCGAACGGCGTGAACCAGTCGTATCAGTTGCTCGCGTTCCTCGACAACGGGACGACCGGTGTGGACGCATTCACGACCCCCCCGAACCTGACCGCGGTCGCCAATTCGACCGCTGACGAAGAGAAGGTCACTTCGTTCCCGGCGGTTGCGGGCGACATCGTGTTCTTCACGACGACGACGTTCCATCCGCAGACGCCGTGCGTGCAGCCGGACGCCACTCTGTACGCCTTGACGTATACTGGCGGCCCCGCGTATGACACGTCGGGTGACGGCACGGTCAGCTCGAAGGACTCGATCAAGGCGAAGACGGTGACGGGCGCGCGTGCGACGGCGCCGTTCGTCGTCGACCAGCATCTGTTCTTTTCCGCGGGGACGAAGGCGGAAATGTTCGGCGATCCGGACGACTACAACAACGGCGTCGGCCAGGTCGGCGTGCGCATCCTGTCGTGGCGTGAGGTGAGATAGGGTGGCGAAGGCAGTCATCTGCGCCGCGTGCGGCGCGAAAGTCAGAGGCGATCGGGAGCGCTGCCCGCGCTGCCGCGAGCCGCTCGTGGCGCGCCAGCAACCAGCCGGCGCGTCGCTATCCAACCGGTGGGTGACCGCCGGCATTGCCGCGGGGTGCGTGGTGCTCGGCGGCTTCACCGTCGTGCTGTGGAACAGCGCGACACCGGCCACGCCGGCAACGACCACGCCAGCAGCCGCGGCCCCGCGCGCGACGCGGGCGCCGTCGGCGAACGCCGTGACGGAGCCATTGGATCTGACGACCATCGACGCGACGCCGGCGATGGCCGCCTCGCGCCTGGTTGGCGGCGAGCGCGCCTACGACAGCGGCAACGTCGATGCGGCGCTTCGTGAATTTCAGGCGGCGGTGGACGCCAATCCCGACGATCCTCGCGCGCTGAACGATCTCGGGCAGCTGCTCGTTCGTGTCGGACGTTCGCAGGAGGCGATTGCGTATCTGCAGCGGGCCGCGCAGATGGCGCCCGATTCATGGGCGTATCAGTTCAATCTGGCGCGCGCGCAGGCGCAGGTGAAGGATTGGAAATCCGCGATTGCCGGGTATCAGCAGGCGGCGCAGCTGTTCCCGACCGATTACGCGACGCAGTACAACCTCGCCAAGGCGATGCAGGCCAGCGGTGACGTGAAGGGCGCGGTGACCGCGTTCGAGAAGGCGATCCAGCTCGCGCCGGGGGAGGCCGATTTCCAGCTCTCGTACGGGCGCGCGCTCGAGGCCGCTGCCCGGCCGCAGGATGCCGTGACGGCCTACAAGAAATACCTCGAGCTGGAGCCGAACTCGTCTCAGGCCGAAAAAGTGAAGGGACACCTCGCGGAGCTGGAGAAACCCGCCGCGCCGGCGCCGGCCTCATCGGCCGCGCCCGCGCCCGCCGGATCTTGATCGGCCGGCGAGGTAGCTGGAGAATCAAGGTGATGTCGATGAAATTCCTCGTTGCGGCCGCGCTTGCCGCCGGCCTGGCGTTGACGGCGACGGCCGCGTCGGCGCAGTCGCTCGGCGCCCTCGCCAAGCAGGAAGAAGCCCGCCGCAAGACGGTGCAGACCCCGGGCAAGGTGTACACGAACCAGGACCTGCGGAGCAGCGATGGGTCCCCGGCGCCCGAGACCGGGGCTCCCGCTGCGCCCGCCGCTGACGCCACGCTGCAGCCGGGCGCCGCCTCGCTCGACCGGTCGAAGAGCTTCGCCGAGGCGCCCCAGAGCCGCATCAACGCGCTGACCACCGATTTCGCGGCGCGCTCTGACCCGGCACAGCGCTCCGTCATCGAGCAGGATCGGAAGAAGGCGCTCGCGGAGCTCGATCGCGTGAACCAGGAGATCAAGGACAACTCGAAAGCGATCACCGGCATCCAGGACGAAGCGCGCAAGGCCGGCGTCCCCGCGGGCTGGTACCGGTAGCGGCTTTCAAAATCTGATCGATTCATCGAGCCGCGAGGCAGCAGAAATTGCAGCTGCCCGCGGCTCTTGTCGTGTCTGACCGCGGATTTTCGCGGTTTGCGTGCGGGCAGCCCCCTTGCGTCGTCCTGTCGCATGGTCTCGCTCGCCGAAACACTCGTCGCCTCGGGACTGCTGGCAACCGCGCTCCTGTCGCTCGCCCAGCTCTTCGCGCTTGGCGTGTCCTCCACCGACGCCGCTGGCCGCACGACGCGCGCGGCGCTGCTCGCCGCGCAGAAGATCGAAGACGTCCGCGCCTCCTCCGCCACGGCGCTCGACGGAGGCGGCAGCGATGTTCCGGCGCCCGGCTTCGCGCGCGAATGGTCGATCGGCGCGTTCCCATCCGATCCCGATCACCTCATCGTCATCGAAGTCATTGTGAGAACGCGCGGCAGTGCGACCCGCATGATCGCGCTCGGCTCGAGGAACGTGCCGTGACCGACGACGGCTTCACGATCGTGGAGCTGCTGATCGCGGCCGCGATCTCGATGGCCGTCGTCGGCGCGGTGCTGGCGACGATTGATCCGCTGCAGACGATGCTGCGCGTGCAGGGAGATGCGGCGGACCTTCACCAGCGGCTCCGCGCGGCGGCCGACACCCTGTCGGGCGATCTGCGCTACGCCTCGTCGGTGCGGCCGTATCGCGTCGGCGCCGTGCGTGACGACAGCGTCGCTGGCGTGTTCTATCGCCCGGACGCCATCGCGGTGATTGGCGACGCGACCACGACCTACTACCTCAGGCGCGACACGCTGCAGTTGATGCAATACGACGGCGGCCGCAGCGATCTGCCGATGATTGATCATGTCCTCGGGCTGGCGTTCGAGTACTTCGGACCGTCCTCGGCCGCCGGCACCGCGCTCGTGAGATTCGACCCGGGCGTCTTCCTTGATGGGCCGTGGGTCGAGGACGACGCGCATCGCCGCTTTGACGAGGATCTGCTTCGCGTCAGCGAAGTCCGCATCGCGCTCCGGCTCGAGGCCACTGCGGCGCCGCTTCGACGTCTCCTGCCGGACGAAGACGTCGTGCTGCACGTGGCGCTGCGCAATTCGCGCTTCGCCCAATAGATGGCGCTGCTCACCGCGTTGACGGCGACGCTGCTGCTGATGGCGCTCAGCGCGGGCGTCACGCTGACGACCATCACGGAAACGATGATCGCGGTCAATCATCGTGACGGCATGCAGACGCTCTACGCCGCGGAATCGGGCATCGAGCTGGCGATGAGCCGGCTGCGCACGACCGCCGACTGGACTGCCGTGCCCTGCGGCGGGCCGCTCGTGCAGGGCGCGGTCCTGGACGCCCGCACGGCCGTCGTGGTGTCGGCTTCCGCCGATCCTGGCGGAAATCCCGACATTCTGGTGCTGCAATCGAGTGCAACCCTGCCGAGCGGCATCCGGCGCAGCGTGCAGGTGACCGTCCGGCGCCTTCCCGCGGACGCCAGCGGCGTGCGCGCGATCGAGACGCGTTCCTGGCGTTGAAGATGCCGCGTCGTTCGACCGAAACTATGAATGCGTCCGGAGATCGCTCAACACTGGCTTCCCCTCCCGTCCTTCTCGTCGAAGACAAAGATTCGCTGCGGACGATGCTGCGCCACGCGCTCGAGGAGCAGGGGCACACGGTCGTCGAGGCCGTGGACCAGCCGTCGGCCGTACAGCAGCTGCAGCAGGCACGGCCGGCCGTCGTGCTGACCGACCTGAAGCTGCCCGACGGCGACGGCTTCGGCGTGCTGCGCGCGGCCAAGGAGCTCGATCCGGAGCTGCCGGTCGTCGTGATGACGGCCTACGGCAGCATCCAGGACGCGGTGACGGCGATGAAGGAAGGCGCGATGGATTTCCTCGCCAAGCCGGTGGATCCCGATCATCTGCTGCTGCTCGTCGAGCGAGCGATCGCCCAGCGCCGCATGGCGATCGACAACGTGCTGCTCAAGCAGGAGCTCGCCGAGCGCCGCGGCGCGCCGCGCATCGTCGGCGAGGATCCGAAGCTGCGCCAGGTCTCGCAGCAGCTGCACCGCGCGGCCGGCACTGACACGACAGTCCTCCTTGAAGGGGAGAGCGGCACCGGCAAGGAGCTGTTCGCGCGGGCGCTGCACGCGCTGAGCAGCCGCAATGACGGCCCGTTTGTCGCCATCAACTGCGCCGCGATCCCCGAGACGCTGCTCGAGACGGAGCTCTTCGGCCACGAGAAGGGGGCGTTCACCGGCGCCGCCGCGCGCAAGCCGGGACGCTTCGAGCTGGCGCATCGCGGCACGCTGTTCCTCGACGAAATCGGCGACCTGCCGCTGCCGCTGCAGGCGAAGATTCTGCGTGCGCTCGAGGAGAAGCGCTTCGAGCGCGTGGGCGGGACGCAGTCACTGCATGTGGACGTGCGAATTGTCGCGGCCACCAACCGCGGCCTCAAAGCGGCGGTGGCGGCAAGGCAGTTCCGTGAGGATCTCTTCTTCCGGCTCTCGGTGTTTCCGATCGACATCCCGCCGCTGCGGGAGCGGCCCGGGGACATCGCGACGCTCGCACGCCACTTCATGGACAAGTTCTCGCGCGACATGAACAAGAAGGTGCACTTCGCGCCCGCGGCGCTCGAGGAGCTGCAGACCTATCCGTGGCCAGGCAACGTCCGCGAGCTGCAGAACTGCATCGAGCGCGCGGTCATCCTCTGCGACGGCGACACCATCCAGCCGCGGCATCTGAGCCTGACGTTCAAGGTCGGCCCGGGCGCCGTCGCCGCGCCGGTCAGCCCGTGGGATCAGATCGACCTGTCGGGCACGCTGCTCGAAGCGACGCGACGCGTCACCAGCGAGGTCGAACGCCGCAAGGTCGAGCAGGCGATGCAGGGCGCGGCCGGCAACAGGCAGCGCGCCGCCGAAGCGCTGCAGATCTCGTACAAGGCGCTGACGAGCAAGCTCCGCGAATTCGGTATCTCGGAAGTGTAGGACGGGGCTTTACGCCCCGCCGATTTTCGGCTCCGACATCAGCGCGAGCACGTTCCCTTCCGAATCCAGGAAATCCGTCAGCCAGACTTCGCGGTCGGGCAGCTTCGCGATCAGGTGCGGCTCGGTGCGGAACGTGACTCCTGCCGCCGCGAGTGCCGTATGCGCGGCGTTGATGTCGTCGACCGCGAAGTAGATCACGGATCCTTGATGATCGAATTCCGGTTCGGCCGGTCCGAGCATCAGGCGCACGCCGCCGCAGTCGAAGAAGGCGAGCTGGGGAGGCGCCTGGAAGATCAGCTTCAGCCCGAGGACGTCGCGGTAGAACGCCACCGCGCGCGCGGTGTCCGCCGCCCGGATCGAGATCTGGTGAACCCGCTGGATCGCGTCCGCGACCATCATGTGATCCTCCCCGGTAGTGTCCGCCTTTAGGCGGACCTTAGCGCAGTCCGAGGCGCTTGAGCACCCCACGCAACTCGTCTTCCGTCACGTCATCCACCGTCATCGTCGCGCCAATTTCAATTGCCAGCACGAAATGCAGCCGGCCGTTGACGACTTTCTTGTCGCGCCGGATGGCCTCGAGGACTTCGTCGGTCCCGAGATCCGAGACCGTCGGCAGCGGACCGAGCTGCGCGATCAGCTGCGCGAGCGCCTGGCGTTCGCGCTCCGCCAGCGCGCCGCGCGCGACGCCCAGGTCCGCGGCCGCGAGCATGCCCAGCGCGATCGCTTCTCCGTGCCGATAGCGGCGGTATCTCGTCACGGCCTCGAGCGCGTGGCCCACCGTGTGCCCGAAGTTGAGGATGCGGCGCGGCCCGCTTTCGCGCTCGTCTTCGGACACGACCTTCGCCTTGATGCGGCACGACTCGACGATCGCCGGCAGCAGCATGTCCGGATCTTTCGCGAAGATTTCCTTCGTATGGCGCGCGACGCGATCGAACAGCTCGCGGCTGGCGATCATTCCGTACTTGACCACTTCGTAGAGGCCCGAGCGGAACTCGCGCCGCGGCAGCGTCTTCAGCAGCAGCGGATCGATCGCGACGACCGCCGGCTGATGGAACGCGCCGATCATGTTCTTGCCGAGCGCGTGGTTGACGCCGACCTTGCCGCCGATCGAGCTGTCCACCTGCGCCAGCAGCGTCGTCGGCACGTGCGCGAGGGAGATGCCGCGGAGATAGGTCGCCGCTGCAAAGCCCGCGGTGTCGCCGATGACGCCGCCGCCGACCGCGACGATCGCGCTGCCGCGATCAGCGCCGGCGCGGATGAGCGACTCGTAGATGCGTGACACCGATTGGAGATTCTTGAAGCGTTCGCCGTCGGGAATGAGGATCGGTTCCCCTCCGTTGCCGACATGCTGCAGCTGCTGGCCGTGCAGACGCCAGATGACCGGACTCGACACGATGAAGCGGCGCTTGCCGATGCCATGGCCATCGAGCAGCGATGGCAGTTGCTCGGCGATCCCTTCACCGATCCAGATCGCAGAGGACCGGGTGCCGGTCTCGACGTCGATGCGTACTGCCGCGCGGGTCTCGGTGTTCAAGGCTCAAGTAGGATAGCAAAGTGGATGTACGCGGAGACTTCCTCGTCATCGGCAGCGGCATCGCCGGGCTGCGCGCCGCGCTGACGCTCGCGGAGGCCCGTGACGTCATTGTGCTCACCAAGGCCAGCGCCGAAGAAAGCAACACCGGCTACGCCCAGGGCGGCATTGCCGCCGCGCTTGGACCAGACGACTCGCCGGCGCTGCACGCGAAAGACACGCTCGCGGCGGGCGACGGCCTATGCGATCCGGACGCGGTCGATCTGCTCGTCCGCGAGGGACCGAAGTACGTCGTCGAGCTGCTCGAGTGGGGCGCGCAGTTCGATCGCGAGACGGACGGGTCGCCCTCGCTCGGACATGAAGCCGCGCACACGGTCCGCCGCGTGCTGCACGCGCGCGATGCGACCGGCCGCGAGATTGGACGGCTGCTCTGGTCGCGGGTGAGCGCGAATCCGCGCATCCGCGTCCTGCAGGATGCCGATGCGACGGATCTCGTCGTCGCCAACGGTACGTGTACGGGCGTGCGCTTTGTCTCGAACGATGGCGTCGGAACCGCGACAGCGCAGCGCACGCTGCTCGCCAGCGGCGGCGCCGGACAGGTGTTTCGCGAGACGACCAATCCATCGATCGCGACAGGCGACGGCATCGCCATGGCCGCACATGCGGGCGCGCGCGTCGCGGATCTCGAATTCGTTCAGTTTCATCCAACCGTCATGAGCGTGCCCGGCAAGCCGCGCTTTCTGCTCTCGGAAGCGCTGCGTGGCGAAGGCGCGCGGCTCGTCAACCACGTCGGCGATCGTTTCATGCAGCGCTACCAGCCCGCGGGCGATCTCGCCTCTCGCGATCTCGTGTCGCGGGCGATCGTCCGCGAGATGGAACGGACGCACGAGCCGGTCTATCTGTCGCTGGCGCACATGAATCGCGCGTTCGTGCACGAGCGGTTTCCAACCATTGCACGGGCGTGCGCCAGCGCGGGGCTCGACCTCGCCTCCGATCGCATTCCGGTGAGTCCCGCGGCGCACTACGTGATGGGCGGCGTCGAGACGGACCTCGACGGCCGCACGTCGATTCAGGGCCTGTTCGCCGCCGGGGAAGTGGCGTGCACCGGCGTCCACGGCGCGAACCGTCTCGCCAGCAACTCGCTGCTCGAAGGGCTCGTCTTCGGCGCCCGTGCGGCGGACGCCATGACTGGTCCGCTCTGTCCCGCCAGGCTCCGCGAACACGAGGTGATCGCGTGGCCGGCCGACGCGCGGCGCCCGCCGAGCATCGATCTCCCGTCAACAGACGATGTGCGCGCGCTGATGTGGAGGAACTGCGGGCTGCTGCGTGAAGGGCATGGCATCGACGCGACGCTCACGCGTCTCGACGCGTGGCATGCGCTCATTCGAACCGCCCCGGCCGCGCGCATCGGCGAGAGAGAGTTCCGCCGCCTGCGCAGCATCATCACCGTGGGCCTGCTGATCGCGCGCGCCGCGCTGCGCCGGGAGGAGAGCCGCGGCGGCCACTTTCGCTCGGACTTTCCCGATCGCGACGACATAAAATGGCTGAAACACGTCTCCGACGTGCTTGAAAGCCCAGAACCCAAATCCCAAACCCCAAATCCCAATGCGAAGTGACGACGGGTTGTTGGGATTTGGATCTTGGGATTTGGGATTTGGGATATACTGATGACAGATATTCCAGACCTCCCAACCGAGATCACCAAGCAGTCCGACGACTTCGGGCGCTGGTACATTGACGTCGTCCGTCGAGCGGAGCTGGCCGATTACTCGCCCGTCAAGGGCTGTATGGTCATCCGGCCGTATGGCTACGCCATCTGGGAGCTCATGCAGCAGGCGCTCGATCGCCGCTTCAAGGCGACCGGGCACGTGAACGCGTACTTTCCGCTGTTCATCCCCGAAAGCCTGCTGATGAAGGAGAGAGAGCACGTCGAAGGGTTCGCGCCCCAGGTGGCGTGGGTGACGCAGGGCGGAAACGAGGTCCTCGAAGAGCGCCTCGTCGTGCGGCCGACGTCAGAAACGATCATCGGGACGATGTACGCGAAGTGGGTGCAGTCGTGGCGCGATCTCCCGATCCTCATCAACCAGTGGGCGAACGTCGTCCGCTGGGAGAAGGTGACGCGGCTGTTCCTGCGCACGACGGAGTTCCTCTGGCAGGAAGGACACACCGCGCACGAGACGGCCGAGGAGGCGCAGGAGGAGACGCTGAAGATGCTCGGCGTCTACAAGGATTTCGCGGAGACCGAGCTGGCCATGCCCGTCGTCGACGGCCAGAAGACCGAGAGCGAGAAGTTCGCCGGCGCCGAACGCACCTATTCGATAGAAGGGCTGATGCGGGATGGCCGGGCGCTCCAGGCAGGAACATCGCACAACCTGGGGCAGAACTTCGCCAGGGTGTTCGACATCAAGTTCCAGGCGCGCGACAAGTCCGTGCAGTACGTCTACGGCACGTCGTGGGGCGTCTCCACGCGCATGATCGGCGGCGTCATCATGACGCACGGCGATGATGGCGGATTGATCCTGCCGCCACGGGTCGCGCCGTATCAGGTCGTGATCATTCCGATTCCACGCGGCAACTGGAAGGACACGATCCTGCCGAAGGCGAAGGAGATTCGCGATCAGCTCGTCGCGCGCGGCATGCGCGTGATGCTCGACGACCGCGACTCGCAGACGCCGGGCTGGAAGTACAACGAGTGGGAGATGCGCGGCGTTCCGGTGCGCATGGAGATCGGCCCGAAGGATCTCGAGAAGTCGCAGGTGGTGATCGCGCGGCGCGACACGCGCGAGAAGTCGTTCGTGCCGATGGAGGGCGTCGCCGCGAAGGTCGAGGAGATGCTCGGGGCGATCCAGCAGGCGCTCTACGATCGCGCCGTGGCGTTCCGTACCGAGCACACGACCGAGACCGACAGCTACGACGAGTTCAAGCAGATCATGGACGGTCGTCCCGGCTTCGTCATCTCGCCCTGGTGCGGCTCCGCCAAGTGCGAGGCCGACATCAAGACCGAAACGCAGGCGACGATCCGTAACATCCCGTTCACGTCGAAGCCGGCGACAGGGAAGAAGTGCCTGAAGTGCGGCGGCGCCGCGACGACGCATGCGTGGTTTGCGAAATCGTACTGACGCGGGCGGTTCGCGCTTCCACTTCTCGCTTCTCGGTTCGTGTTCAGGTTCGGTTCGAGGTTCGGATGTTCGAGGTTCGGCGTTTGGCGATGCTGTCGTCGTCGACCCGGTACGCCGTTGGCACTGATCCGATGGAAACCGACGGCAAGGCGGGAGCGACCTTATGCGCGAATACAAGACCGATCAGGATCGGTTCTTAGACTTGTGGCTGGATCTGGCTGACTTTCGCGAAGCCGAGACAAGAGAACAACTGGCGGAGGCGAAGAGCCGCGTTGACAACGCTGTGAAGGCGGTGATGAAGGGCAATCATTCGCTGCTCGTCGCCTCAGAAGCCGAGGCGCGAGAGTGGATGATTTCCGAGCTGAAGAAACGGAACAAACTGCCAGCGGATTTCATCTATCCCGAGCAGGACTAGTCGCGTGGTTTGTGAAAGGCAACGGCGATCAGCGTGTGGTCGATGAAAGCGGCACCGAGCACTTCTGCGACGCGCCAAGCGAGTCCGTCAAGACCGTTCCTGGTGGTCTACCTGAAACCAAAAGGCGTAAGCATTGACCGTGGTTTGTAAGGCACAATTACCGAGATTCTGGAGAGAAAAGTGGAGGCGCTCGAAACGTTACCGGATCGAATGACCCGCGTGGAGTTGCAATTGGTGCAACTTCGGGACGAGATGCGCGCTGAATTTTCTGCAATCCGCGGCGTCGGCGGCCAGGGGCTAACGCTCGTCGGGCTACGCGACGAGATGCGCGCCGAGTTCGCCGCTATTCGGGGTAACGCGGGCGCGGACGTGACGCTGAGCGGGCTGCGGCGGGCAATTCAGGACTCCGAAGAGAATACGTTGCGCGTTCTTCGGGATGAGATTCGCGCGGGGGACGAGGAGACGCGCCGCAGCCTCCGCGAGGAGATTCGCACCGGCGATGAGGAAACGCGCCGCTACATGCGAATGCTGCACGAAGACGTCATCGCGCGACTCGCCATCATTCAGGAGGGCCGACCCCCTCGCAAGAAGCGCTGAACTGCTATTTCCGGCTGCTATTCCTCCGACCGGAGGCCGGGCTGTACACGTAGAGCGTCGTCTGTTCGCGTCTCGGGATCCGCGGCGGTGTGCAGACGACGTCCGTTCGAGCGATTGAAGTGATCGACGACGTGCGTATGGGTGTCGATCATGCCGGGCATGACCGGCTGCCTCGTCGGGTCGCAGGTCGCATCAGCCTTCGCCAATGGGCGCGGTCTGCGCCGACAGCGAAAACGCGCAGAGCAGCAGCGTGCCCAGCGCGAGCGCGATGGCTCTCATCACGCCTCCTGTTCGTCTGCCTCGATGTCCTTGTCCCGTTTCTTTCCGAAGATCCAGGCGAGAACGATGCTGAAGAGATACAGGAAGACGAGCGGAATCGACATCGCGACAAGCGAGACACCGCCGCCGTCCGGTGTGACGATCGCCGAGACGATCACGATAATCAGGATCGCGTACTTGGTGTGGCGCCACAGGAACCGCGCCGTCACGACGCCCATCTTCGCGAGGAACAAGACAATCGTCGGCATCTGGAACACGAGGCCGAAGGCGAGGATCATCTTGATGTAGAGGTCGAACGCCGGCTCGATGCGCGGCATGAACGTCAGATAGTCGCTCGTGAAGCTGACGAAGAACTTCCACGTCAGCGGAAACACGATGTAGTGCGAGAACGCCGGCGCCGAAGATGCCCGCGATGGTGAGGTAGAGGACGAACGCTTCCGTCGGCTCCGTGTAGATCAAATGCTGGCCGGCCGGCAGGCCCGCCTGCAGCGGCTTCATCACGAAGTCGAACAGCTGCTGAATGAAGATGAACGCAATCAGGAAGCCGACGAAGATCGAGACGGCCGAATAGATGATGCGCTTCCGGAGCTCGTCGAGATGCTCCAGAAACGACATCTTCGCTTCGCCATCGTCGGCATCGTCATCGTCCCGATCGCCATCGGCGCCGGGATCGCGCCGCAGGATGCGGTTTCCTTCGGTGCGATAGCCGGGATCGGGATCGAGGTCGTGCGGTGAGGGCTTCCCGGGCTGCCCCGGAAACGGCACCAGCGCCATTCGAGTGCCTTACGCCGAGTGCGTGCCCGTCGTGCCGTTGCCCGGCGTGGTCGTCGTCGTGGTCCGGCTCACCGTCGCGTCAACGGGCGGTGGCGTGGCCGAGGGAGGCGTCGCCGACGCGGCCGTCGTGGCGCGGTCCTTCTGCTCCTCGACGCGGATTTCCTCCTCGAGCGTGCTCCGCAACTCGTTGGAGGCCTTCTTGAACTCGTTGATACTGCGGCCCAGCGAGCGGCCGAGCTCCGGGAGCTTGCGCGGACCAAAAATAATGAGCGCAATCACCAGGATGATGATCAGCTCGGGCATGCCGATTGAGCCAAACATAGGAAATCTCCGCTAAATAGTTGATCGGATTATAGAAATCCGATCTGGACGGGGTCAAGGACAGGGTTTAAGATTCTTTAACTATATGCGTCGCTACCGCTCTATCTCGATTGCGGTTTTTGCCGTTGTTTTCTGCGCTCTTGTCGGCGGCTTTTACGGCCGCAGCGCCCTCGCCATCGAAGACCAGGTTCCCGACCAGTACAAGGTCTTTACCGCGGCCCTGAACGCCATCGACGGGACCTACGTCGGAACCGTCGAATCCGACCGGCTGGTCTACGGCGCCATCGCGGGCATGCTGCAGACGCTCGATCCGCACTCGAGCTTCATGGACCCGCGCACCTACGCGCAGATGCGTGAACGCCAGGAGGGCCGCTACTACGGCCTTGGCATCACGATCGCGGTGGTCGATGGTGAAATCACCGTCGTCTCGCTCTTCGAAGGATCGCCCGCGTATCAGAAAGGCCTGCGCCGCGGCGACATCATCGCCAAGATCGAAGGCGAGGAGACGAAGGGCTGGACGAGCGACGATGCGGTGCGCAAGCTGCGCGGCCCGAAGGGGACGCCGGTTCGCATCTCGCTGAAGCGGAGCGGCTTCGACCAGCTGCTCGATCTCGCGGTCATCCGCGACGAGATCCACATTCCAACCGTTCCCGCCGAATTCATGCTCGACGCACAGACCGGCTACGTGCGCGTCTCCGAGTTCGGCGAGAACACCGATCAGGAGCTTGGGCAGGCGCTGCGAACGCTGCAGCGTCAGGGGATGAAGCGGCTCGTGTTCGACCTGCGCAACAACCCGGGCGGCGCGCTCGATCAGGCCATCAAGGTCGCGAACCGCTTCCTGCCGCGCGGCGACATGGTCGTGTATACACGCGGCCGCGTGCCGAATTCCGATCAGGATTACCGCGCGACGGAATCGAGCGATTACCTCAACGTTCCGATGATTACGCTGACCAACCGCAGCAGCGCCAGCGCGTCGGAGATCGTGTCGGGCGCGCTCCAGGATCACGACCGCTCGCTCATCGTCGGTGAGACGACGTTCGGCAAGGCGCTCGTGCAGTCGGTCTATCGTGTGAGCGAGGGCGCGGGCGTCGCGGTGACGACGGCGCATTACTACACGCCGAGCGGCCGTCTGATTCAGCGGCCGTGGGACGACAGCTTCGACGAGTACCTCACCTACACGATGCGCGATCAGGATCCGAACAAGACGCACAGTCCCCAGGACCTGAAGCTGACGGATGCGGGGCGCAAGGTGTACAGCGGCGGCGGCATCGAGCCGGACCGCCGCTACGACGGACCGCTCGAAGGGTTCAACCCGACGCGCTTCGGCCGCACGCTCTACGCCCGCAACATCTTCGACGTCTACGCGCAGCGCTTCTCGCGCAAGGGCGACACGCGCATCACGATGGCGCCGACCGCCGCGCCGCGCGAGCTGTCGCCGGGCTTCGAGGTGACCGACGCGATGGTGAGCGAGTTCCGCGAGCTGGTCGAGAAGTCGAAGGTGAAGATCGACGATGCGGACTGGCAGAAGGATCTGCCGTTCATCAAGGCGATGATCCGCTACGAGATCGATCTCGATCTCTTCGGCGTCGAGGGCGCGCGCAAGGATCTGGTGAAGAGCGATCCGCAGCTGCAGTTCGCGCTGACGCTCTTCCCCGAAGCGCAGCGTCTGCTCGACATGAGCAAGATCTCGTCGACGCAACGAGCGGCGAGATAGCTGGCCGCAGAGGACACCACGACCCCGCCTTTGGGCCCCCAGCCCAAAATCTTGTGGTGTGATTGGGCTCTTGCCACTATCGGTAGAGCCTTGTTAGTCTCTATAAAAATTTATGCGCCTCGAACGTCTCGAGATAGTCGGGTTCAAATCCTTCTCCGACCGCTCGGAGCTCGCCTTCGACCAGGGCGTGACGGCGATTGTCGGCCCCAACGGGTGCGGCAAGAGCAACGTCGCCGACGCCATCACGTGGGTCCTCGGCGAGCAGAGCGCCAAGAGTCTTCGCGGCGACAAGATGGAGGATGTGATCTTCAGCGGCAGCGACGCCCGTAAGCCTGGCGCCGCCGCGGAAGTTCGCCTCCGTCTGACCGGGCTGCCCTTACCACCTGTCAATCCCGGGAATGGAAATGGGAACGGGAATGGGAACGGGCATCACCACGCCAGTCTGGAAGAGATTGTCGAAGCGTTCACGCGCGACGTCGAGGTCACGCGGCGGCTCTATCGCTCCGGCGAAAGCGAATACCTGATCGACGGCGAAGTCTGCCGCCTGCGCGATGTCCACGACCTGCTGATGGATACGGGCCTCGGGGCGAAGGCCTACTCCATCATCGAGCAGGGCAAGATCGGGATGATTCTCAGCTCGCGGCCGACCGATCGCCGCCAGCTGATTGAAGAAGCCGCGGGGATCACGAAGTACAAGGCGCGCCGGCGTGCCGCGGAGCTGAAGCTCGAAGCGGCGCAGCAGAACCTCACGCGCGTCGACGACATCGTTTTCGAGGTGGAGAAGCAGCGAGGCGCGCTGAAGCGTCAGGCGGCAAAGGCGCGGCGCTACAGACGGCTGCGCGACGAGCTGCGCCGCTGGGAGAAGGTGCTCTTCGCGCGGCGCTATCGCGAGCTCGCGCACGGCATTGAATCCGCGAGAGCGAGCCTCACGGCGGCCCGCGAGCGTGAGACCGCGGCGGCGGCGCGCGTCGCGGAAGTCGAAGCGGATCTGAGCCGCCTGCGCATCGAGCAGGCCGAGGCGGATCGGCGCGCCGCGTCGATTCGCGAACAGGCGCACGCGGCGGAGCTCGACATCAACCGCCGCCAGCAGCAGCTCGAGTTCGATCGCCACCAGGCGTCGTCTCTGGCCACGCGCGCGGCGGAAGTGGCGGACGAAATCCGCGATCTCGAAGCGCGACGCGACCCGGCGCGCATCGCCATCGGCGCGCGCGAGCAGGCGTGCGCGGACGCCGAGCGGGCGCGAGACGAAGCGGCGGGCGTGCTCGCGGAGGCGAGCGAGTCGCTCGCCCGCGCGCAGCAGCGGATCGACGCGCTCGACACCGACGTCGAGACCGCGCGCACGCAGGTCTACACCGTGCTGAATTCGCTGACGACCCTTCGCCACGCGATGGATCACGCGGCGGCACAGCGCAGCCGCGTCGGCGAGACGCTGGCGAAGCTCGAGGTCGAGGAGTCGGACGTCTTCGTCGAGGTGCAGAAAGTCGATGCGGACCGCACGATCGCGACCGAGGCGCTGGGGCGTGCCAACGCCGCGCTCGATGCGGTGCGGCTGCAGCAGACGGCGCAGGAATCCGTGCTGGCAGAGGCACGCGCGGAACAGGAGGCGACGACCCGCCGCGTGCGCAGCGCGGAGCAGGATCTCGCCGGTCTCGAGGCGCGGCTCGCCTCGCTCGAAGAGCTGGTCGCCACGCGCGGCGAGTTCGGTGACGCGGCGCGCATGGTTCTCGTGCAGGCCAACGGACACGTCGGCCAGCAAGGCGCGGTGGCGGACTATCTGGAGGTTGACAGCCGATACGAGCGCGCCGTCGAGGCGTGCCTCGGCGACCTGCTGCAGCACGTCATCGTCGAGCGTCACGATCAGGCGGCTGCCGGTCTCTCCCTCGTGCGCGAGCACGATGCTGGTCTGTGCGGCTTTGTCGTCATCGATGCGGGTTCCAACGGGTTCCACCCGCGCGAAGCGCTCCGCATGCCGGGCATCGTTCCCGTCAGCGACGTCCTGCGCATCGTCGGACCGCATGCCGCGACGATTGAGAAGGTGATTCCCGAGGCCTACGTCGCCGAAACGTTCGACGACGCGGTCACGCTGTCACGGGAGACCTCGGCGCCGATCGCGACGGTTGGCGGCGACGTGTTCCGCGGGCCGCATCTCGTGTCAGGAGGCGCGAAGGCGGAATCGCGCGGCATCCTGGCGACCAAGCGCGAAATCAAGGAACTGCGCGAGCGGATCGCGGCGGACCACGCGGCGCTCGCGCAGCTGATGGAGGCCGCGGCGGCGCTCGACGTCGCCATCGCGTCCGCGACGTCCGCGATCGCGGCGCTCGCCGCCGAACAGCATCGTCAGGAGAAGGAGATCGTCGCGCACGACGCGCAGCTGGCGCGGCTCGGTGAAGACACGCTGCGGCTCGCGCGGAAAGCGGACGTCATCGGCCTCGAGCGGCGGCAGGCGGAGGACGAGGGGATGGCGCTCGACGCGCGCACGGCCGAAGGGCAGGAAGCGATGGCACGGCTCACAACCGACCAGCGGGCGGCCGACGAACGGCTCTCGGAGGTGCAGCGCGGCCTGGCGGCCGCCAAGGAAACGTTCGTCGAGCTGAACCACAACGCGGGCGAGGCGCGTGCCGCGCACGCGGGACTGGTCGAACGCGCCACGGCGCTGGCCGGTGAAGTGACACGACTGCGAGAGGCGGCCCGCGAGCTCGAGGAGCGGATCAGCGCGCGATCCGACGAAATCGCGCAGATGCAGGCGCGGCGCGAGGAGCTGCTCCAGTCGATCGCCAACGGAGAGCGGACGCTTGACGAATCGATCCGTGCGCTCGACGCGCTGCGCGACGAGCTGCGGACCGCCGACGAGGCCGCCGGCGCGCTGCGCGCGGCCGTCGCTGCGCAGGATGCCGTCATCCGCGACGCGCGCCAGCTGCTCGAAGGGATCCGCAGCCAGGTCAGCAGCCTCGACATCGCGCGCGCGACCGCGGAGTCCGATCTCACGCATCTCGCGCAGACCTGCAACGACACCGTGCAGATGTCGCTCGATGCCGTGCTCGCGGATGTTGAAGAGATGGAACGCGCGGGGGAGACGGAGCCGGATGCCGCGGCGATTCGCGCCGAAGACGCCGATCCGGAGTCCGACGAACCCGCGAACCTCGAACCGGCGAACCCCGAACCGCCGGCCGGCTCCATGACGGCCGAAGAAGCCATCAACGAGCTCAAAGCGAAGATCGATCGCCTTGGGCCGGTGAACATGATGGCCATCGAACAGTTCGACGAGCTCGAGACGCGTCACGCGTTTCTCACCACGCAGCGGAAGGATCTCGTCGACTCGATCGCGCAGACGCTGGATGCCATCACGCGCATCGACGAGACGAGCAAGGCGCGGTTCGCGGAGGCGTTCACGGCGATCCAGGGAAACTTCCAGTCCACCTTCAGCACGCTCTTCGGCGGCGGCCGCGCCGGCCTGACGCTGCTCGACGAAAACGATCCGCTCGAGAGCGGCATCGACATCGTCGCCTCGCCTCCGGGGAAGCGCCTGCAGAGCGTGCAGCTGCTCTCGGGCGGCGAGAAGGCGCTCACCGCCATCGCGCTGATGTTCGCGATCTTCAAGTACAAGCCGAGCCCGTTCTGCCTGCTCGACGAGATCGACGCGCCGCTCGATGACGCGAACGTCGGACGATTCGTCGAGATGCTGCGCGGGATGCTCGACCGCACGCAGTTCATCCTCATCACGCACAACCGCCGGACGATGGAGATTGCCAACCGGCTGTACGGTGTGACAATGGAAGAACCCGGAGTCTCGAAGCTGATTTCCGTTCAGCTGAACTGATTGAACGAAGACAAATCCGCCAGATACCATCGCCTCCGGCGCCGTGCGTCGATCACGAGCACGGTGCTGGGCATCGCGTTTCTCGTCGCGCTCGTCGTCAGCGGCGCCTCTGCCGCGCTGCGCGCCTACGCCGCGTCGCTGGTCGGCTCCTCCTTTCTCCTGACACTCGTCGTCTACGTCGTGTTGCTCGCGCTCATCAACGAAGCGATGAGCCTGCCGTTCGCGTTCTATCAGGGCGTGACGCTCGAGCGGCGCTACGGTCTGTCAACGGAGACCACCGCGCACTGGTGGCTCGATCATCTGAAGGCCGGCGGCGTCGCGCTGGTGTTTGCGCTGCTCGCCGCGCTGATCGTCTGCTCGCTGATTCGCTGGGATCCGGGCCGATGGTGGCTGTTCTCCGCGGCGGTCTTCACGCTGATCATGGTCGGCCTCGTGCAGCTGGCGCCCGTCCTGCTGCTGCCGCTCTTCTACGAGTTCAAGCCGCTCGATCGCGAGGCGCTGGTGCAACGGCTGGTGACGCTGGCCGAACGCGCCGGCGCACGCGTGATGGGCGTGTTCGAGTGGCGCCTCAGCGACAAGACGAAGAAAGCGAACGCGGCGCTGGCGGGCATCGGGCAGACGCGGCGCATCATCATCTCGGACACGCTGCTGGCCGAACACTCGGACGATGAAATCGAGGTCATCCTCGCGCACGAGCTCGCGCATCACGTGCATCGCGACATCTGGAAGGGGATCGCGCTCGAGACGGTGCTGATTGCGCTTGGCTTCTACCTGGCGGATCGGGTGCTGACGCGATTCGCCGCCTCGTTCGGGCTGATGGGGAAGGGGGATGTCGCCGCGCTGCCGCTGCTGCTGCTCGCGGCCGGCGCCGTGTCGCTGGCGCTGATGCCCGTGGCCAATGCGCTGTCGCGCGCGCACGAGCGGCGCGCGGACCGCTACGCGCTGGAGATGACGAAGAACGTCGCGGCGTTCGTCAGCGCGATGAAGCGGCTCGGCGCGCAGAATCTCGCCGAGGAACATCCGTCA
>QHWQ01000132.1:22965-32644 GCA_003222635.1 Acidobacteriota bacterium
CCTGAACGGCCGCGCGCCAGAACGGTGTCTCCATGTAGCGGTGCTGCACCCACGCGATGGCCCACAACTCGACGAACACGACCGCCATCGCCACCGCCGTTGCCGTGCGAAAGTCGCGAATGAGGAAGGGCAGCGCATGCCCCAGCCCGCCGAGCGCGGTCATCACACCTGAGGCGACGCCTCGCTTCACCGGCGAACCCCGCCCTGAAATCGTGCCGTCATCCGAGGCAGCTTCGGTGAAGCCCATCGAGATGCCGGCGCCGACCGATGCCGCAAGACCGACGAGAAATGTCTTGCCGGTGTCGCCGGTCGCAAATGCGGTGGCGAAAATCGGCGCGAGCGTCGACACGGACCCATCCATCAGACCGGCGAGTCCCGGCTGCACCCACGTCAGCACGAACTGGCGATGCGCCTCGGCGTTCTCCGCCGCCCGCTTGCCGGCGGGCAGATGCTCGTTGAGCAATTCCTCCCACCTGCTCTCGTGGCCCGATTCGACCGCGGCGAGACGATCCAACAGCGTCCGCGTGCTCGCGTCGCTGGTTCGCTGCGCGGCGCGCTGATAGAAGTCGCGGCTCTCGACTTCCATCCGCGCCGCTTCCTCGCGTATGCGATCGAGGCCGAGATTCTGCACGAGCCACACGGGCCGGCGCTGGTAGAAGCCGGCGACGTGCTCGCGCCGGATGAGCGGGATCGCGTCACCGAAGCGCCGCTTGTGGTCCTCGATCAGCGCCGCGAGGTGTCCGTCCTCCTCGCGCGCCATCTCGTCGAACACCTGCGCCGTGGCAGGGTATTCGGCGCGCAGCCGCTGCGCATACCACCGGTAGATCCGCGCATCGTCTTCTTCGGCGGCGATGGCGAGCGCGAGGATTTCCTGCTCGGTCAGGTTCTTGAACTGTCGCCTGTGCGCGACGCCTGGAATCACGGTGCGTCCTCCTTGGCCGCGTCAGCCCCAGAGAAACGACTGCCGCCGCGTGCCGATGTCGTTCGACAGCTCCGCGCGCAACGCGGTTCCCGCGTCGTGGACGCGGGCGACGAGTGTCGGAGCGAGCGGCCCGGGAGCGTCGATCACGTGCTGCAGCGCGTCCTTCAGGGCGAAATAGGGTCCGCGGCTTTCGCGCGAGAGGTAGATTCCGCCGCCGTCAAAGTACCAATCCCGCATCTGCCCTGAGGTCTCTGTCGCAATCTCGCGGGAGAGCGGCCGCTCCGCGGAGTAGCGCGCCAGCGGCTTCAGAAGGGGCCAGAGCGTCCGATACACGTCGAGCCGGCTTTTCCGCAGCTCCTTGTCGTATTCGATCGTCAGGTCGAGGCGCGCCTTCGCGTACGTCGAGTAGTAGGTGACGACCGCGGTAATGGCGCCCGAAATCAGTCCGGTCAGCAGCGACAGCAGCGCCGATCGGAGACCTTGGCTTCGGCCAGATTGTTTTCGGCGATGAGTGTCTTTCTGTCGTAGTGACTGCGCTGAGCCCAACCCATGGCATCACTGGTCTCACAACCTCCCGGCTTTGAGTGGGGCGACATGTTTTACCGCAGGATCCGCTGAAACGGCGTAGGATCGGCGTCGATTGAGGAGGTTTCTGTGAAGCAACTGACCCGTCGCGAAGCGATGCAGACCGGCACAGGGCTCGTGGTTGGCGCGGCGGCCGCGCTCGCTGGACGTGCGCAGCTCTCCGCGCAGGGAGGCGCCGTCAATCCCATACCTCCGCCAGCGAGAGATCCGAGGTATGCGCTGCCGCCGACGTGGGCCCGCGAGCTGAAACAGCTGGCGCCGAACGTCTACGCGTACACGCAGGGTGGTGGCCCCGATATGAGTGGCCCTGGTGTGTCGAACGCGGGCGTCATCGTCGGTCCCGACTACATGCTGGCGATCGATGCGCTGCAGGGGCCGATTCCCGCGAAGGACTTCATCTCGCGCGCGCAGCAGGTGGGGCGCGGCAAGCCGATCGCGCGGCTGGTGAACACGCATCACCACGGCGATCACGTCGCGGGCAACCAGTTCTTCACGGGCGCCGAAATCAGCAGCCACCCGTACTGCCGCAACGAGGTGTTGAAAGCCGTCGCGAGCACGCCGAAGACGTGGACGGCGACGCCGAACCTGGCACGGGGAGGCGAGCCGCGCGTGCTTGTGCCGCCGACGGTCACCTTCAAGGACGACCTCACCTACTTCCTCGGCGACACCGAGGTGCGGTTCGTCTTCGCCGGTCCTGCGCACACGTGGGGCGACCTGATGGCGTACCTGCCGCAGCACAAGATCCTCTTCGCCGGCGACGTCGCGTTCTTCTGGGTCGCGCCGTACGCGAACAACAGCTACATCACGAAGTGGATCGAGACCTGCGACAAGATCGCCGGCTGGGATGTGGACGTCATCGTCCCCGGCCACGGACCCATCGCGGGCAAGAAAGAGCTCGCGGAGATGGCGAATTACTTCCGCGTGCTCGGCGTCGAAGCGCGAAAGCGCTATGACGCCAAGATGACCGCCGGTGCGGCGGCCGCCGACATCCGTCTCGGACGCTTCGACAACTGGGTCGGCCCCGAGCGCCTGATCATGGACACGGTGCGCTGGTATCAGGAGTGGGACGGCACGCTGACGCCCGACTACGACGCGAACCGCGTGCGCGAGGCGACGATCGAATACAACGCGATCAAGGCAGGTGCGAAGAAGACGGGCGCGATCATCCCATGGGAGCGGATGATCGCGGCGGCCGAGGCGTGTTAGACGGGCGTCCCGGACGGCGCCGCCGTATGACCGTCGAATAGCTTCAGCGCGAGGGTGCCGTGCGTCGCCGCGGCGCCCGCGCGCAGCGCGGCCGCGATGAACACCGCTTCGGCCACTTCCTCGCGCGTCGCTCCAGCCTTCTTGGCGTTGCGCGTGTGGACGTCGAGGCAATACGCGCACTGTGTCGTGCAGGCGATCGCAATCGCCATCAGCTCGCGGTACTTGCGCGGAATCGCGCCGCCCTCGCGGCCGACCATCGAATCCAGCGCGACAAAACCTTTGAATTCCTCCGGTGCGAGCGCCTTCAGCTCGCGCAGCAGCTTGAAATCTTCGGGATCGTGGTAGTGGGTTGTCATGACGATCTACGATAGCACCCCATGAACGTCATCCATCGCGCCGCCGCCGGCTTCATCGTCCTGCTGTTCTGCGCGAGCGCCGCTGGCGCGCAGTCGCCTCCGGTCAAATCCGATCAGGACATCCTCATCGAGCTCGAACACAACTGGGACGCGGCCTTCCATCGCCACGACCAGGCATTCATCGATCGCATTCTCGCCGAGGAGTTCGTCGCGACGTACGACAACGGCGTGCGGGGCGATCGCAGCCTGGAGCTGCGGCTGGCGCTCATCGAGGAGAACGTCGAGTCCTCGACGATGGACGAATTCATCATCAAGGAGTACGGCAACACCGCGGTGGTCTGGTTCACGCTGCACCTGGTCGGGCCGGTCAACGGCCAGCGCGTGCAGAACGACTATCGATTCACCGACGTGTTCGTGCTCCGCGACGGCCGCTGGCAGTGCGTGTCCACCCAGAGCACCAGGGTCACGGCGTCCGCATCAGTGGGGCCCTGAGCCCGACGTTCCCACGGCTTGATCGACCCACTGCTCGATGTCGCGTGCGGTCATTCCGAGCGCCGCGACGACCATGAGGCGAATGAGCCCGGTGCGCAGCGGGCCTGTACGAAGCCCTATTGCCAGGTCGTGAGCGTCATCGTGAAGGCGTGCGTCGTGTCCGGCTCCCAGTTGACGACGCGCAGCTCGTATTCCATCGGCTCGAGGCCCGTGCGCCTGAACGTGATCGTCGGCGCGCCGTCGCGCGGCGCGACGTCCTCGTGCACGAGCCCCGCGCCCGCGCGATAGAGCTGAATCAGCATCGCGCGCGGGCCGCCCTGCCAGGAGAGCGTCACTTCCACCGCGCCCTCGCGCTGCAACGTGAAGCGGTAACGCTCGCACGCGTACAGTCCCACGTAGCAGGGCGCCGGATAGCTTGCCAGCGGCCCCACGGAGCCGGCGATCGTGCGCGTGGCGGGCGTCAGGCCCGCGGGAACATCGGGACCGACGGCGTGCGTCGGCGCCGGCGCAACGGTTGTTGTCGGAGTGGTCGTGCCGGTCGCCTGTGGAGCGAGCGTGTTGGATGGGGCAGTGGGAGAAAGGCTCGTCATGCCGCCGCATCCGGCGAGAAGTAGTGACAGGCCGGCCGCAGCAACCGCTCGGCGGCGCTCGCGATAAACCCTGGACTCGGTCATGGCCGCGCTGCACTGCAGGTTCCGATCCTGCGCAAACGCGTGCAGTTGGCAGCCGAGGTGGCAGCCAATGACCAGTTAGTGGTGAAGCGCTACCTTATTTCGCGCGGACGATGAGCTCGCCGTGCATCATGCGATGCCCCGGCTCGCCGGTGAGCGCGCAGTAGAAGGGGAACGTGCCCGCTTTGTCCGCCTGGAACTCGAAGGTCGTGGAGCCGCCCGCGGGGACCCGCTTGCTGATGCGGTATTGGTCGATCGTGAAGCTGTGGGCGATGTCCTCGCTGCGCACCGTCAGCTTGACCAGGTCGTCCTGCATCACTTCGATGCGCGTGGGCGAGTACTGGAAGTCCTTCGCGACGATGGTGAATTCGCGCCGGTTCGGCGCCTCATCCTGCGCGAGCAGACGCACCACGCACGGACCGGCGAGCAACGCACCGCCGGCGCCGATAAGGATGAGCCCGAGCGAACGGCGGGTAATTCCCATAACTGTTCTGACGCGGCGCGAACCCTTCGGGTTCGCGGCAGGTCTGGCGGGTCCAAAAGGACCCGCCCTCCACTACAGATTGTCGGCTAATTTATTCCTTGGCGGCAGGGGCGGCTTCCTGGGGCTGTTTCGCCGCCTCTTCCTGCAGGAGCGCCTTCCGGCTGAGCCGAATCTTCCCGGTCGGGTCGATATTGATGACCTTCACGAGAATCTGCTGCCCTTCCTTCAGCTCGTCGCGCACGTCCTTCACGCGATGGTTGGCGATTTCCGAGACGTGGAGCAGGCCGTCGGTGCCGGGCATGATCTCGACGAACGCGCCGAAGTCCGTGATGCGCTGCACCTTGCCCATGTAGGTCTTGTTGAGCTCGGGCGTCGCGGTCAGCTCCTGGATGATGCCGATCGCCTTCTGCGCCGATTCGCCGTCGGCCGACGCGACGTTCACCCGGCCGTCGTCCTCGACGTCGATCTTCACGCCGGTCCGCTCGATGATGCTGCGGATCATCTTGCCGCCCGGGCCGATGACGTCGCGAATCTTGTCCACTGGAATCTTGATGGTGATGATGCGCGGCGCGAACATCGACATGTTCGTGCGCGACGACGAGAGGGTCTCCGCCATCTTCGCGAGGATGTGCATGCGGCCCGCGCGCGCCTGCTCGAGCGCCTTCGCCATGATCTCCGACGTGATGCCGGTGACCTTGATGTCCATCTGCAGCGCGGTGATGCCCGACGCGGTGCCGGCCACCTTGAAGTCCATGTCGCCGTAGTGATCCTCGGCGCCCGCGATGTCCGACAGCACGGCCCACTTGCCGCTCTTGTCGTCCATGATGAGGCCCATCGCAATGCCGGCGACCGGCGCCTTGATCGGCACCCCCGCGTCCATCATCGCCATCGAGCCGCCGCAGACCGACGCCATCGACGAGGATCCGTTCGACTCGAGGATGTCGGACACGAGACGAATCGTGTAGGCGAATTTGTCGTCGCCGGGAACGATGGGAGCCAGCGCGCGCTCGGCCAGCGCGCCGTGACCGATCTCGCGGCGGCCTGGCCCAGTGAAGCGGCCGGTTTCCCCGACCGAGAACGGCGGGAAGTTGTAGTGCAGCATGAAGCGCTTGTAGAACTCGCCGCTCACATGCTCGACCTTCTGCTCGTCGTCCGCGGTGCCGAGCGTGCAGGTGACGAGCGCCTGCGTCTCGCCGCGAGTGAAGACGGCCGAGCCATGCACGCGCGGAAGCACGCCGGCTTCCGTCCAGATGGGACGGATCTCGTCGAACTTCCGGCCGTCGAGCCGATGGCCCTTGTTGAGGACCTCGTCGCGCAGCACCTTCTCCTGCATCTCGTGGAAGATGTGCTTCGCTTCCGCGTGCTGCTCCTCATCCAGCGCTTCGAGGAGGTCCTCGAGCACCGTGTCCACCTGGCTGTAGCTTTCCAGCTTGTTGAGGATGCGCATCGCGTCGCCGAGCGGCCCGAACGACTTGTCGTGGACGGTCTGGTGGAATTGCTGGTCGACGGCTTTGGCGGCGACGGTGAGCTTCTTCTTGCCCGCCGCCTTCTTGAGGTCGTCAATCGCGGCGACGAGCTGCTTGATGGCCGCGTGCGCCGCCTCGAGCGCGCCGACGACCTGCTGCTCGGTCACTTCCTTCGCGCCGGCTTCGACCATCAGGATGCCATCGGCGCTGCCCGCGACGATCAGATCCAGCGTGCTCTGCTTGCGCTCGGCGTAGGTCGGGTTGACGATGTAGTTGCCATCCACGATGCCGACCCGGACACCGGCGATGGTTTTCTCGAAGGGGATTTCAGACAGCGCCAGCGCGGCGGAGGCGCCGGTGATCGCGAGCACGTCGGAGTCGTTGTCCTGATCGGCCGACAGGAGCAGCGCGATGATCTGCGTCTCGTAGCGCCAGCCAGCCGCAAACAGCGGGCGGCACGGCCGATCGATGAGGCGGCTGGTCAGGACCTCCTTTTCGGGAGGCTTGCCCTCGCGCTTGAAGAACCCGCCGGGGATGCGGCCCGACGCGTAGGTGTATTCGCGATAGTCCACGGTGAGGGGAAGGAAGTCGATTCCTTCGCGCGGGCTCGCCGCGTGGCACGCGGTCACGAGGACGACGGTGTCGCCCGATCGGACCAGAACCGAGCCGTCGGCCTGCTTGGCCAGCTTGCCGGTTTCAATGGAGATACGGCGCGGTCCAATCTGGACCTCGCGCTTCTGGAGATTGACGTTATGCATGGCGGAAGCGGCTACTTGCGGATGCCGAGACGCTGAATGAGCGTCGCGTAGCGATCTGTGTCCTTGCTCTTCAGATAGTCGAGCAGCCGCCGGCGCTGGCCAACCAGCTTCAGCAGGCCGCGACGTGAATGATGATCCTTCGCGTGAACTTTGAAATGTTCCGTGAGGTAGTTGATGCGCTCGCTGAGGAGCGCGACTTGTACTTCCGGCGATCCGGTGTCACTCTCGTGCGTCTTGTACTCACCGATAATCCCGGTCTTGCGGTCCTTGGTAAAGGCCATCGATCCTCCACGCACGGCCCAGGAACCTCTCGACTCCGCTCGGGGCACCAGACCGCCGTATGTCGTAATTTCTACTAACTCAAAGACTTAACATTCTAAATCAGTACAACCTCTGGGTGCAAAGAACCCGAGGCAGGCCGTGGCGTGGCCAGGCCGACGAGCGCCCCGCTTCCATCGAGGAGGCGCACCCATTCTGCTGGGCTGGCCGGCATCGGCCCGGCAACGTCTGCGGGTCTGACGTGCTGGCCGTGGGAAACGCGGATCAGGCCTTCCGCGGTAACGGCGACCGCCGGAAACGCGGGCAGGAGCTTTTCGAGCGGAATCAGGAGCGTTTCGAGAGCGGGATCCGGGATCCGGGATCCGGAATCCGATGGATCGAGACGCTTCCGACCCACATCGTCGAGGTCCACCGCTTCGTCGAGCGTGAAGTCGCCGCTGCGCGTGCGGCGCAGCGCCTCGAGCGTCGCGCCGGTGCCGAGGCGTTCGCCGAGGTCGCGCACCAGCGAGCGGACGTAAAAGCCCGCCGAACAGGTGAGCGCGATGCGGCAGCGACTTGCGCCGAGCGAAGACGAGGGGTCGCCTGCGAATGCCAGCAGCTCGATATGCGCGACGCGGACGCGCACGGGCGCGAGCTCGACCGGCTCGTCGCGCCGCGCGAATTCGTACGCGCGGCGGCCGCCGACCTTCTTCGCCGAGTAGGCGGGCGGCGCCTGCATCTGTTCGCCTTCGAACGCGCGCAGGGCCGTGACGAGCGCATCACGCGATGGCGCGCGTCCGGATCGACTCGTCTCCTCGCCCGTGACGTCGAGCGTGTCCGTCGTGACGCCGAACAGCATCGTCGCGTCGTAGTCCTTATCCGACGCGGTGAGAAATCGCACGAGGCGCGTCGCGCGCCCGCAGGCGAGCGGCAGCACGCCCGTGGCGAGCGGGTCGAGCGTCCCGGTGTGGCCGATCCGCTTTTCGCCGAGAATCCGCCGCGCCGCCGCAACGACATCGTGCGACGTCAGGCCTTCGGGTTTGTCGATGACGAGGACGCCGTCCATCAGCGGGCAGTGGGCAGCGGGCAGTAGGCACTCAACGTCATGAAGTTTCGCTGCCGACTGCCGACTGCCGACTGCCCGCTGCGTCGATTTGCTGGAGCAGCTTGCGTTCGAACAGCAGCTTGAGATCTCCCAAACTCCCATTCGCGCTGCAGCCGGACGCGTTCTTGTGGCCGCCGCCGCCGAACTCCTTCGCGATGGCGTTGACGTCCACCTCGCCCTTGGACCGCATGCTCACGCGCCAGTCGTTCGGTGCCGCCTCCTTGAAGAACGCGACCGCCTCGATGTCCTTCACCGTCAGCGGCAGGTTGACGATCCCCTCGGTGTCTTCGTAGGTGCCTCCGCACTCGATGGCCAGTTTCTGATCCACGTAGATCGTGGCGACGCGTCCCGACGCGTCGAGCTCCATCTTGCTCAGCACGGCGCCGAACAGCTTCAGACGTCCGAGGTTGTTGCTGTCGAAGATCGCGCCGGCGATGGCCGGCGGATCGATGCCCGCCTCCATGCACTGCCGGCAGATGTCGAACGTCCGCGGCGAGATGCTCGAGTAGTGGAACGAGCCGGTGTCGGTCAGGATCGCGATGTAGACATGCGTGGCGATCTCCGGCGTGATCTCGACGCCGAGCTCTTTGGCCAGATCGAACACCATCTCGCCGCACGCCGCCGCGCCGGCGTCGAACCAGTTCAACGAGCCGTAGTTGGTGTTGCCGAGATGGTGATCGATGTTGATGACGAAGCCGCGCTCGAACCCCTGCACGCCCGTGCGCGACAGATCGCCGCACTCCATGACGATCACCGCATCGCCCGGATCGTCGATGTGATCGGCGACCTCGAGCTTCGGCACGCCTGGAAAGACCTGCAGGGGCCCGGGCGCGGGATCGCGGTTCACCAGGCGCACCTCCTTGCCCAGCTGCCACAGCGCAAACGCCATCGCCAGCTGCGAGCCGATAGCGTCGCCGTCGGGCCGCACGTGCGAGGAGAGCACGAAGCGCTGACGCCTGCGAATCTCGTCGGCGATTCGCGCGCGCGCGAACACGTCAGTCGCCGTCGTCGCCATCGTCTTGGGAGTCGGACGTCGGGAGTTGGGCGTTGCGCCGTTCGTCTTCTTCGTGAATATCGCGGAGGATGCGCTCGATGCGGTCCTGGTTTTCGATCGACTCGTCGAATCGGAACTCGAGCTCCGGCACCCGGCGGAGGTGCCGGATGCGGGCGCCGATCTGCCGGCGGAAGAAGCCGGTGGCGCGCTGCAGCGCCTGTGCGGTGTCCTTGCGCGCCTTCTCGTCGGCGAGCGTGGTGTAGAAGACGCGCGCCAGCTGCAGGTCGCCCGTCACCTGCACGCGCGTCAGCGTGATGAAGCCGATGCCGGGGTCGTGCACCTCGCCGCGGCTGAGGATGTCGCTCAGCTCCTGGCGGATTTG
>QHWQ01000133.1 GCA_003222635.1 Acidobacteriota bacterium
GGAACACGAACCCACCACTCGGCACCACCAGGGACGCGCCTCGCTTCTACCACGCGCGTCAGGGAGAGCGGCGCTGCCGCTCTCCACTCCGTGTGCAATCGTGCAGCCCGACTGATGGTTTTGAAACGGACTACAACGGACTAGAGGGAACGAAGGAAGTTCAGAATGTCCTGCTGCTGAGACGGCAGGAGCGCGTCGAAGAGGTTGATCACCTGATTGGCCTCGGACGGCCCGAACTTCCCGTCGCGTTCAAGGCGAGGTTGCCGGCGATGGTGCCGTCCGGAATGGCTTCCATCAGCCCCGTGCCGAAGGCCGGCGTCGGGATGCGGAAGATCACGTTGCCACGCGCGTTCTGCGCGTCGAAGTCCTCCTGCATGATCTGGCAGCCGGATGGCGCATCGCTGCGCCCGGTGATGACATAGATGTCGTGCACGCCGCCGTCGCGCGTGACGCCGTCCGCCTGGAACTTGAAGCGCGCCTCGCGTACGGGACCGTTGGACTGCACGAAGAACGGGGGCGTATTGTGCGCGCCGGCCGCAGTGGCCATGGCGACTTCCGGATTGATCGCGGGGCTCGTCCCGCCGGTGGCGGGCTGCGCGTGGCACCCTCCGCATGAATCGAGGTTGAAGCGCGCGCCGAGTCCATCCGGTACCGTCTCTTGCTCGTCGAAGTCGGCTTTTCCCTCGTTGAAGAACAGCAGCTGGCCCGCCGTCAGGCCCGCGAGCGGCGCGCCGGCGCCGGCGGCGCCGCCGCGAACACCCGGGTCGTGGGCTGGGGGCGGAAGCTGCGCCGACAGCGTTGCGGTATGGATGCTGACCACGCACATGAATGCGAACAGCACCGGCGCGGACATGAATAGAGATTTCTTCCAGATCATAGATCCTCCACTGGATCGACGCTACGCGTCCGCGGCGGGCGGCGACATGCATCATCGGAGGGATGGAGGATGATGCGAAGGTGTTAAGCGGTCAGACGGCCACCTACGCAGAGCTCGCGCATCCGCGCGGCGCGCGCTTCGCGCGGATCACGACGTTCGCTGACATGCGCGCGGGTCTGAAGACGGCATGTCGAGTGTCGTAAAGATCCCAGTTCAGTCGTGATTCGCTGCAGAGCGCGAATGCGAGCGTGCAGCGCAGTGCCCGGATATGGCGTCAGGATATGAAACGTGGCCGTTTCACTCGAGAGTCGTCATCGTGAGATGGACAACCTTCGCCGGGGCGGCTTGCCAAAAGTAGCTGACGCTACGGTTGTCAAGCGTCAGCGAAGGTTGGCGGGGTCGACGGGACTCGAACCCGCGGCCTCTGCCGTGACAGGGCAGCGTTCTAACCAACTGAACTACGACCCCAACCTGTGGTCATTTGTGATTCTTGATTTTGCGATTCGTGACCAACAACATCACAAATCACCAATCACCAATCACAAATGGTACTGGGCGGTGCAGGATTCGAACCTGCGACACCCGGCGTGTAAAGCCGATGCTCTACCACTGAGCTAACCGCCCGCCTTCGCGCTTCGCGCGCCGGCGGGGCAGGTCCCCCGCCGAACCCGTGCGCGTCGTGCTGTCCCACGACGAGCATCAGCGAGGTTAGCCCAAAAAAATCATTATAGGTAGCCGCTCACCTTCAGCGCAAGGAGCGCAAAGCCGGCGGCGAGCCCGGCCGCCGCGCGGTACTCGCGGTTCCGCATCGCGCGCGCGAGGCTGAACCGCCGCTCCATCGGCTCCGCGCGCGACTCCCGGTATCGATCGTACGTCTCGCCGAACGCGCGCGTCAGGAACGCTTCCTCACTGCGAATGGCCGCCGTCAGCGTCGTCACCATGTAGATCGTCGCCAGCACCGCCACCATCGCGCTGCGCGACGCGATGATGATGCCAGCCGCCATGATGGTCGAACCGACATAGAGCGGGTGGCGGCTCCAGCGGTACGGTCCGGACCGCGTGACCTCGCGGCTCTTTTCGAGATGTCCTGCGGCCCACACGCGTACAGCCTGACCGACCGCTGCGACCAGCAACCCGAGCTGCCACGTGGTCCAGGTCGGCCGTGCGAGGAAGAGCGTGATGACGGCGAGCGCCAGACCAATCGCAACTCGCTTGCGAGCGAGCCACGTTGTCACGGCGTCAGCCACGCGCCGCGACCCGCCGGTGCACCGCGCTCATCACCTCCGCGACGCTGATGTCGTCGATGCACCGCTCGGCCTTCTTGCACGTCCGCTCGTAGACGCACGAGCAGTGGTGCACGCGCGAGATCGCCACGTCGTACAACCCCCACGGGCCGTTTCGCTCGGGACGCGTCGGCCCGAACAGCGAGACGATCGGCGTACTGACGGCGCCCGCGATGTGCAGCGGCCCGGTGTCGCCCGAGATCATCATTCGCGCGTGCCGCGTCACGCCCACGAGATCCGTGATCGTCGTCGGCGGGCATGGCTCCGCCGCGCCGTTCGATGCCGCGACAACCGCGTGCGCGAGTTCCTGCTCCCCGGGTCCCCACAGCACCAGCGATTTCCAGCCGAAGTCGCGCGCGATGGCCGCGGCGACCTGTCCGAACCGCTCGGGCGGCCACTGCTTGTTCGGCCACGCCGCGCCGGGATTGATCAGCACGTAGCCGACGGGATCGAAGCGCTGCACGACCTGGATCAGCGTCGGCGTGTACGGAATCTCGATGGGAAAGCGCAGCCGCCGATCGGTCACCTTCAGCGGCGCGAGCAGCGCCAGGTTCTTGTAGATGACGTGCGTGGCGTCGCCCGGATCCGGCGCGACGGTGTAGAAGAGTCGCGCCAGCGGCTCGCGCAGATGCTTGCGCGGAAATCCAATCGTCCGCCGCGCGCGAACGCTGCGCGCGAGCATCGCCGACTTCAGCAGCCCCTGCAGATCGATCGCGGCGTCGTAGTCCGCCTCTCGCAGCTCGCGCAGCGTCTCCTTGAACCTGACACGCCCTCGTCCGTGTTTGATGGCGCGGGGATCGACGGGAATCTTGCGGTCGATGCCTTTCACCAGATTGAGCAGCTCGACGTAGTGCGGATCGACCATCCAGTCGATGCGCGAGCTCGGAAACTCCTGCCGCAGCGCGGCCGCGACGGGAATGCCGTGCACCACGTCGCCCAGCGAGCCGAGGCGAACGATGAGGAAGCTGTTCACTTCCGGGAAATGCGCGCCAGCAGGTCGCGCGTGGAGTGGTCCTTGGGATCGCCGACGATCGCCGTGCGGCCGCCGTACGAGACGACGATGTCACGCTCGGGAACGGAATCGACCGTGTAGTCGGTTCCCTTACAGTGCACGTCGGGCTCGAGCGTGGTGAGCAGCGGGCCGACCGTCGGTTCCGCGAAGACGACGACGTAATCGACGCAGCGGAGGGCGGCGACGAGCTCGGCGCGATCGGCAGCCGAAAGGATGGGTCTGCCCTCCCCTTTCAGCGTGCTGACGGAGTGATCGTCGTTGATCGCGACCACCAGCACGTCGGCTTCGCGTCGTGCGGACTCGAGATAGCGGACGTGGCCGACGTGCAGCAGGTCGAAGCAGCCGTTGGCGAATGCGATCGTGCGCCCCGCCGCGCGCTCCTGGGCGACGCGTCGCACCAGCTCGTCGCGTGAGACGACCTTGCTAGTGGTCACGATTCACCGCGTCGCGCAATTCCGCCGCGCTCACGGTCGCGGTGCCGCGCTTCATCACCACGAGACCCCCCGCGTAGTTCGCCAGCCGCGCCGCCAGCTCGAAGGTTGCCCCCGCCGCCAGCGCCAGCGCCATCGTCGCCATCACGGTGTCGCCGGCGCCCGTCACGTCGGCAATTTCATCGGAGCCGAAGATTGGGATGTGCACCGTTGGCGCGCCGGGCACGAAGAGCGCCATCCCGCGGCTGCCGCGCGTGATGAGCACCGCCTGCATCTTCGTCTGCTCGAGAATCTCGCGGCCGGCTCGCTCGAGCACACGCGTGTCGTCGTTGATGCGAACGCCGAGCGCCTGCTCCACCTCGGATTCGTTCGGCGTGCACGCGGTCAGGCCGCTGTAGCGCAGAAGCCGGTAGCGAGAATCGACGAGGATCGGCACCGGATGATCGGCGCGGTTCAGCTCGCGGCGGATCTTGGTCCGTTGGCGACCCGGTCGATGCGCACCACCTGCTGCTTGGCGGAGTGAATGCCGCCGGCGAGGATTCTGGTCTTGATGGTCGTGCCGCGTTTCGGCGTACGGACGACCGTGCGCGGGTTCACGCGGCGATGGAGCGAGGCGAGGAGCCGCTTGCCCGGCTCGTCGCGTCCGACGACCGCGGCGAGCAGCGCCGAGCCGCCCATGGCCGCGACGTTGTTCGCGGCATTGCCCGCGCCGCCCGCCACCACTTCCGTCGAGTCGTACTCGAGAATCAGCACCGGCGCCTCGCGCGACACGCGGGCGACGCGTCCGTAGACGAACTCGTCGGCAATCGCATCGCCGATGACCGCGACGCGGCGTCCGGGCAGTGCGTCGATTAACGCGAGGACGTCCGCAGAATCCAACCGACCGCCTCCATCAAATTGTTGAGGATAGCATCGGGACGCGCGTGGCCCGGAGGCATCGCCTCCTCGTGCGCGCCGTGCCCCGTGCGCACGAGCACCGTGCGTGTCCCCGCGGCGCTGCCCGCGACGACGTCGAGGCGGCGATCGCCGATCGTGACCGACCGCTTGGGATCGAGCGAGAGCTCGCGGCAGGCCTGCTCGATCATGCCGGACGCCGGCTTCCGGCACGCGCACTTGATGCGCAGCGCCGGGACCACCGCATCGGGATGATGCGGGCAGAAGTAGTAGCGATCGATCTTCGCGCGCCCCGCGGCGAGCCGCGCATCGATCGTCTCGTGGACCTGCTGCAGGAAATGAGAGTCGATGATGCCGCGGCCGATGCCCCCCTGGTTGGTCACGACGACCGTCGCGTAGCCGGCGCGGTTGAGCAGACGGATCGCATCCGCGGTGAACGAATACAGCTCGAGCAGGTCGAGGCGATCGAGGTAGCCGCGCTCTTCGATGATCGTGCCGTCGCGATCGAGAAAGACCGCCGCGCGCATCAGCCGGTCACCTTGGCGACGCGATCGACGGCGGCGAGGACGCGCGCCGGCTCAATGCCGGTCATGCAACGGTGATCGATCGGGCATTCACGAAGCATACAGGGTCGGCACCAGACGGGATTGGTCACGATTTCGCCCGGCACACCCGCATGCGCGAGCGGTGCGGTCGCCTGCTCGTTGGTCGATCCGAAGATCGCGACGACGGGGACGCCGGCAGCGGCGGCCAGATGCATCGCGCCGGAATCGTTGGAGACGCACGCGGCCGCGACGCTCATGACGCCGGCGAGCGCGGGCAACGTCGTCTCACCAGCGAGATCGAGGACCTTCGGCTGACAATCCACCGGCACGGCGTCGCGAATCGCGCGAGTCGTCTGCGCATCCGCTCGGCTGCCGACGAGCGCGCAGGTGACGCCCCGCTCGCGAACGAGATCCGTGACGAGCCAAGTCACGTGCGAAGGGATCCACTGCTTCGCCTTGCCGTAGGCGGCGCCTGGCGCGAGCACGATCAGCAGACTGCCCTCCTCCCATCCATGCTGCGCCAGTAGCCGTTTCGCATCATCGAGCGCGTCCGCCCCTATTGATAAGGTCGGCTCGAGCGGTCCAGTAGCGACGCCAAGCTCGCGCACGAGGTGCTGGTAGTACTCGCCCTGATGCATCGGCTGCTTCGGCGGACGAACCGCGCGCGTGAGCAGGCGCCTCCGGAAGTCGCGTGCATAGCCCCACCGCTCGCGCACGCCCGCACGCCAGACCAGCCACGCGCTGGCGAACGAATTGGGGAAGAGCACGGCGACGGATGGTCGCGCGTCGCGAATCGCCGCGACGTCGGCCGTCACCACCCGCTCGACATCCGGCACCATCGTGAAGAGGCTGCTGACGCTCGCGCGCGCCGCCACGATCATCCGGCGATCAGCGAAGTGGCGTTTGAGATCCGCAATCGCCGGGAGCGCCATCACGGCATCACCCAGCCAGTTGGGCGAGACGACGAGCAGCGGCCCGGCGTCAGGCATCGCGCCACCGCCGATGCATCCAGAGCCACAGTTCCGGATGACGCCGCACGTACATCTCGAGCACGTCGGTGCAGTGCTGCGTGAACTCGCGAATCGCGTCGGGCGTATCCGCCCGCGGGGGATCGACCGGATGCTCGTACACCAGCCGATAGCGTCCGTGCGGCAGCGGCAGTGCGAACACCGGCACGACCGGCGCGCCCGTGCGCAGCGCGAGCGCCGCGAGCGCGGATGTCGTCGCCGCGGGCCGGCGGAAGAAATCGACGTAGACCGCATCCGGCGTGTGCAGATGCTGATCGATCAGCAGCGCCACGCCGTGGTTCGCGCCCAGCTCGCGCAGCACCTTGCGGACCGCGCCCTCCCGGTAGATCACCGAGTTGCCGGTTTTCGTGCGGATGCGTTCGAGCATCGCGTGCAGGCGCGCGTTGTCGAGCGGCCGCGCGAGCACGGAGATGGGCGGGTGAATCAGCGGCTCGGCGAGCGCATGGATTTCCCAGTAGCCAAAGTGGCCGGTGAAAAACAGCACGCCGCGTTTCTGCTCGTACGCCTGGCGCGCCCGCTCGTCGCCTTCGACGTCGATCGAGGCGAGCATGCGCTCCGAGCTGTAGGTGCTGAATTTCAGCAGCTCGAGCAGCAGGCTGCCGAAGTGGGCGAACATCGCGCGTGCGATCGCGCGCCGCTCGTCCTTCGAGCGCGACGGAAACGCCGCGGCGAGGTTGTCGAGCGCGATGCGGCGGTGCGGTCGATCGATCAGGCACACCAGCCGGCCGAGCGCTGCGCCGCATCGCCGTACCACGGGCATCGGCAGCAGCGACACGATCGCGGAGACGATGCGCACGGCCGCGAATTCGATCGCTCTGATCAATGGAGGCGGCCCATTAACCACTCCGTGAACTGAGCGGCGGGTTCGATAGAGACGGTCATCGGCAGCACCGCGACATCCATGTCGCAGCGCACCGCGTCTTTCTCGGTCGTGACGATCGTGGCGGCGTTCGCGTCGCGGGCGGCGGCGCGAATCGTCTCCAGGTCACGCGCGGTGTACCAGTGATGATCGCGGAAGGTCAGCTCGCGCGCCACGTCGTAGCCGAGCGATCGCAGCGCGTTGAAGAAGCGCTCGGGCCTGGCGATCCCGGCAAAGGCAACCACGCGCATCTCGGTAGCGTGGGGCGGGTCCTTTCGGACCCGCCAGATCGGCTCGTAATGCGGCACCACTTGGAACGCCTTGTGATGCATCAACGTGGCGGCGACGCTCTCGACATCCACCTCGCTGTCCGACACGAGCACCGCATCGGCGAACTGCGCCGCGTCGATCGGCTCGCGCAATCGTCCTGACGGCACGACGCGGTCGTCCAGATCCGCAGGCGAGACGAGCAGCAGATCGACGTCGCGCTCCAGCTGCAGATGCTGAAACCCATCGTCGAGGATGCTGACCGTCGGCCGGAAATGCTGCTCGGCGAAGAGGCCCGCGATGTAGCGGTCCGCGGAGACGAGCACGGGGACGCCGGGCACGTTCCGCGCCAGCAGCTGCGGCTCGTCGCCGGATCGCGTCACCGGCTCGAGCACGCGGGAGCCGTCGCTGACGACGAGCACGCCTTCCGTCGGGTCGCGGCGGGCGTAGCCACGCGTGAGGATCACGGGACGCTCGCCGTGATTGCGCAGCAGACGCGCCAGCGTCTCGACCACCGGCGTCTTGCCCGTGCCGCCGACGGAGAGATTGCCGACGCTGATGACACGGTGATGGAGGCGGCGCTGGAACGGGCGCACCACACCTTCACGATCGGGCGGCAGCAGATCGCGGATGACGGCCAGCGTTCGATCGCGGGCGCCGCGGTTCGATTCGACGAGCGCCTTCGCCGCCGCCCCCACGCGCGCGCGCCGCACGGGATCGCGGAGCAGGCTCAACATCGTCTCTTCGAGGTCGCTCCCGGAGCGCACCTGGATGGCGGCGCCGTTGGCGAGAAAGGCTTCGGCGATCTCGCCGAAGTTCTGCATGTAGGGACCGAATACGATCGGTTTGCCGTAGAGCGCCGGCTCGAGGATGTTGTGGCCGCCGGCGGGCACGAGACTGCCCCCGACGAAGACCACGGTCGCGATCTGATAGAGCTGCGCGAGCTCGCCGATGGTATCGAGCACCACCGCATCGGCGCGCGGCTCCGCATCGATCGGCAGCTCCGTTCGCCTGACCGCCGCGAGACCTTCCTGACGGCAGACGCGCTCGACCTCGTCGAACCGCTCCGGATGGCGCGCCGCGATGATGAGCAGCGCGTTGACGCCGGAGGCGCGCACGCGATTGAACGCGCGAATCACCGGCTCCTCTTCGCCCTTCAACGTGCTGCCCGCGATGATGACGGGACGGTTCCCCGATACGCGGAAGAAGCGCAGCACGCGCTCGCGCCCGCGCCCTGGCGTCGGTGACGATTCGAGCGCATCGAACTTCAGGCTGCCGGTGACCGTGATGCGCGCGGGATCGGCGCCGAGCTCGACGAGGCGGCGCGACGTTATCACGGTCTTGATGCGCCGCCGACGGCATTCGCGCAGCAGGTTCGGCCAGATCTCCGTCTCGATCATGACGAACAACCTGGGTCGGACGAGGTTGAGCGTGCGGCGGGCGGTGAACGTCCAGTCGAACGGAAAGTAGAACACCGCGTCTACGTCCGACACGCTGCGCCGCGCCAGCTGCTGGCCCGTGAGCGTCGTCGTCGACAGAAACACGCGCAGCTTGGGATAGCGCGCGCGCAGCTCGGTGATGAGCGGACGCGCGCTCAGCACTTCGCCCACCGACACCGCGTGGACCCAGATCGATTCGTCGCCATCGAGGTTGAACGAGACCGGCAGATAGCCGAGCCGCTGGCCCAGGCTGCCGACGTACTTGTTGTGCCGCAGCGCCTGATAAAGGAAGTACGGCGAGGCCACCGCGAAGACGACGAACGTCAGGAAGCTGTAGAGGAGATACACGACGCTAAGTTGTGGAGATTGAAGCTCTTATGGTGATGGCAGTATAACGCGGCGATTGACCCTGTTCAACGCGCGTTACTAGAATCGAGTGTTTGGGGGAATGTGAATGGCAGTGAAAGTGGGGATCAACGGGTTCGGGCGGATCGGACGCAACATCATGCGCGCCGCGATGGGCAACAGGGATATCGACTTCGTTGCGGTCAACGATCTGACCAACGCCGCGACACTCGCTCACCTGCTCAAGTACGACTCGGTGCTCGGCAATCTCGACGCGAATGTGCGCGCCAGCGCCGACGGCATCACCGTCGAGGGCGACCAATTCAAAGTGCTGTCGGTGAGGGATCCCGCGCAGCTGCCGTGGAAGGATCTCGGCGTCGACGTCGTCTTCGAGTCGACCGGCCTCTTCACCAAACGTGACGACGCGGCCAAGCACCTCGCCGCCGGCGCGAAGAAGGTCATCATCACCGCTCCCGCGAAAAATCCTGACATCACCGTTGTCCTCGGCGTCAACGACGACAAATACGATCCGGCCAGGCATCAGATCATCTCGAACGCCTCGTGCACGACGAACTGTCTCGCCCCGCTCGCGAAGGTGATCCACGAGTGCTTCACGATCAAGAAGGCGTGGATGACGACCGTGCATTCGTACACGAACGATCAGAACCTGCTGGACCTGCCGCACAAGGATCTGCGGCGCGCGCGCGCGGCGGCCGTGTCGATTATTCCGACGAGCACCGGTGCGGCGACCGCCGTGGGCGAAGTGATGCCCGAGCTGAAGGGGAAGTTCGACGGCATCGCCATGCGCGTGCCGACGCCGAACGTCTCGCTCGTCGATCTCAACGCCATCGTCGAGAAGAAGACGACGGGTGAAGCGGTGAACGCGGCGCTGAAGGACGCGGCGAACGGCAGGCTGAAAGGCATCCTCGCGGTCACCGACGAAGAGCTCGTGTCCATCGATTTCCGCAAGAACTCGCACTCGTCGATCGTCGACAGCGCGTACACGAGCGTCATCGACGGAGACTTCCTGAAGGTCCTCTCGTGGTACGACAACGAGTGGGGCTACTCGAGCCGCTGCGTGGACCTGCTGCTCAAGATCGTCAAGAAAGGTCTGTGAAGAAGACCATCCGGGATCTGAACCTGAAGGGCCGGCGCGTCTTCATTCGCGTCGACTTCAACGTTCCAGTAAAGGGCGGCGTCATTGGCGACGACACGCGGATTCAGGCATCGCTGCCGACGATCAAGTACGCGCTCGACGCGGGCGCATCCGCCGTCGTCCTCGCTTCTCATCTCGGACGGCCGAAAGGCAAACCGAATCCGGAGATGAGTCTGAAGCCGGTTGCGAAGCGCACGGGCGAGCTGCTCGGAAAGGATGTCGCGTTTGCGGAGGATTGCGCCGGCGAGGCAGCGTCGAAGACGGTGAAGTCGCTGCCGCCGGGCGGTGTCGTGATGCTCGAGAATCTTCGCTTTCATCCCGAGGAGGAGAAGAACGACGAGGACTTCGCGGAGCAGCTCGCCTCGCTCGCCGACGTCTATGTCGACGACGCGTTTGGCGCGGCGCATCGGGCGCACGCATCGGTCGCAGCCATCGTTCAATTCCTTCGCGAGGCGGGCGCCGGCCTGCTGATGGACAGCGAGCTGCGGTATCTCGGCGAGGCGGTCGGCAACCCCGCGCGTCCGTACGTCGCGGTGCTCGGCGGCGCGAAAGTCTCGGACAAGATCGAGGTCATCGAAAACCTCATTCCGCGCGTCGATCGTCTGCTGATTGGCGGCGCGATGGCCTATACGTTTCTCAAGACGCAGGGCAAACCGGTCGGCAAGTCGCTCGTCGAGGACGACAAGCAGGAAGCCGCGCGCGACATCCTCGAGCGTTCGAAGGCGCGCGGACTTTCGCTGATGCTGCCGGTGGATCACGTGGTCGCGCCGAAGATCGAAGCCAACGTGCACACGGAGACGCTCAGCGTCGACGACCCGAAAATCGATGACTGCATGGGGCTCGACATCGGCCCGCGCACGGCGAAGATGTACGCCGATGCGCTGCATGACGCGCGGATGGTCGTCTGGAACGGCCCGATGGGCGTCTTCGAGATCGACGCGTTCGCCCAGGGGACGATGGCTGTGGCGCAGGCGGTCGCGGATGTGAAGGGAACCACGATCGTCGGCGGAGGCGATTCGATTGCCGCGGTGAAGAAAGCGGGCGTCGAGGATCGCATCACGCACATCTCCACTGGCGGCGGCGCGTCGCTGGAATTTCTCGGTGGACGCGCGCTGCCGGGCGTCGCCGCGCTGCCTGACAAATGAGAACGCCCTTCGTTGCGGGAAACTGGAAGATGTTCAAGACCGTCGCCGAGACGGTGAAGTACGTCAAGGAGTTCCGCAATCTCGTCACGAACATCGACGATGTGGAGATCGTGCTCGCGCCGCCGTTCACCGCGCTGCACGCGGCGGCGGAGGCCGCGCGCAACAGCAACGTCTGTATTGCCGCGCAGGATCTCCACTGGGAGCGCGAAGGCGCGTTCACCGGTGAAGTGAGCGCGCCGATGATCGCGGAGACCGGCGCGGAGTACGTGATCATCGGGCACTCGGAACGGCGCACGCTGTTCGGCGAGACCGATGCGTCGGTGAACCGGAAGATCGCCGCGGCGTTTGCCGGCGGGCTGACGCCGATCGTCTGCATCGGCGAGACGCTCGATCAGCGGGAGCGCAACGAGACGTTCGCGGTGCTCGATCGGCAGATTCGCGACGGCCTGGATCGCGTACGTTCCGATCAGCTCGCGCCACTCGTGATCGCCTACGAGCCGGTGTGGGCGATCGGCACGGGCCGCAACGCGACGCCGGCACAGGCCGCCGAGGCGCACGGCCACATTCGCAAGCGGCTGCAGCAGTGGTTCGGCGCCGAGCCCGCCGAACTCTGCCGGATTGTGTATGGCGGGAGCGTCAAGCCCGAAAACATTCGCGATCTGGCGACCCAGCCGCACGTCGACGGCGCCCTGGTCGGCGGCGCCAGCCTCGATGTGAAGGCGTTTTCCGAGATCGTTTCGCGGAGCCGAAACGCACAGGTATAATTGAGTTTTCTCGCTTAAGGAACAATTCGATGGTGTTCTACTTCGTCACCGCACTTTACGTGTTCGTCTGTTTCACGATGATGCTCGTCGTCTACCTGCAGCAGGGCAAGGGAGGCGACATCGCGAGCGCGTTTGGCGGCGGCAGCAGCCAGGCGGCGTTCGGCGCGCGCAGCGGCGCGACGGTGCTGTCGCGCGCGACGTGGATTTGCGCGGCGGCCTTCATCATCGGCGCGCTGGCGCTCGGCATCCTCGGCAAGCAGGGCCCGGGCTCGGTGCTGGGCGGCCGCACGCCGCTGACGCAGCCGTCGGGTCCGACGCCGTCGCCGTTGAACCAGGCCGTGCCCGGTCCGAAGGCGCCGACACCGCCGCGCACCGCGCCCGCGCCGGCAGCTCCGGCGGCACCGGCTGCGCCGAAGTAAACATCTGTCGCCGATCGTCGAGATCGGCGACGTTTCGATCTCCCGCACGCGGAAGTGGCGGAATTGGCAGACGCACCAGCTTGAGGGGCTGGCGGTAGCAATACCGTGGGGGTTCGAGTCCCCCCTTCCGCACCACATCACAAAGCCCTGCGAAATACCGAGCCTTTTTGAGGCTCGGCTCGCCATTTGTCCACCGATTGTCCACGAACTGGACGACACTGGGCGGCACGCACGTATAATCCGCGTCGGTTCTCCCGCCACTGTCGTTCGACGTACGTGACAGCCGTGTGAGGAACGAATGAAATCACTGGCCCTGATTCCACTGGTTGCTCTGCTCGTTCAAACGGCTCCTCAATCCGGTCACGGCATTCCTGGCGTCGTTGCGGATGGTGTGACGCCTCAACTGGTCAAAGAGGGATTCGTCTTTATCGAAGGACCACTCGGAATGCCGAACGGCGGGCTTCTCTTCTCGGAAATCATGGGGCCCAGCCGCATTCACCATCTCGATTCAAGCGGCAAGGTTAGTGCCCTGTACGAACGGACGAACGGAGCGAATGGGCTGGCGTTTACGAGGACCGGCGACCTGCTAAGTGCTGAGGGAGACGGCCGAACAATCAGCAGGCGTGGCAAAGACGGGCAAGCCGTCGTGCTGACCAATGGCGCGCCGGATCGACCGCTCCTCGCGCCGAATGATCTGATCACGGACGCCAAGGGCGGTATTTACTTCACCGATCCCGGCCCTCGACCAGTCGTCCCTGGCCGTACGGTGTACGTCTATTACTTGCCCGCCGGCGCCAAGCAACCACTCGTTCTGGACGATCACATCGCACGACCGAATGGGTTGACGCTGACTAACAATGGCAGGACGCTCATTGTTGACGACACGTTAGGCACGACTGTGTACGCCTTCGACGTTCAACCTGACGGTACGGTGAAAGGCAAACGGCCATTCGCCCAACTGCACGACATTCCGTCCGGTCAAGAGAGCGTAGCCGACGGCTTGGCAATCGACCGCGAGGATCGCATCTACGTGACGACTCTCACGGGCATTCAAGTGTTCGACAAAACCGGCACGTACCTCGGCACCATCAAGGTGCCCAGGCAGCCGGCGAACGTCGCGTTCTCCGGTCCCAACAAGCGAACGCTATTCATCACCGCCCGCGAAGGCTTGTACCGCCTCCCAATGTTGGCGCAGGGACCACAACGACTCGGCAAGTGAGCGCTCGCACGAATCTTCAAGACACCACGAAAGATCGAGCGTTTTTGCGCTCGACGCCATCAGCGCTCGCGATTAACATGATCACCTCGGACCACGGAGGGGAAGGCGTGAACAAATGGTCGGTCGTCATTCGGCTCACGAGTGGGAGCGTCCTGGTCGCCGTCATCGTCGCTGTGTTCGCCGTTGCGGCGTCAGCCGCTGCGCCTACCCACTTTAGGCAGACTCTCGGGCCGTTCGTCTTCGACTTTGCGGCCGGAACGTTCTGCGACTTCACCTACCACGAGGAGGTTATCGGCACCCAGAACATAGAGGCATTCTTCGACACGCAGGGGAAACTCATCGATCTACATGAGCAGGTGGACGCCTCAATCATCCATCAGAACGTGGACGCGAGCCTGACATTGAACGAAACGATCCACTACGTCTTTGATGTCGACGTCATCACGGGCGAGATTACAGTGAGAGGGCAGAATTGGCAGCTCCGCACGGAAGACGGTCGAGTCGTGCTCGTCGGCGCCGGCCGCACCATCGAGAATGTCTTCACCGGCGAGATCTTCACGGAGACGCCCAATGCGAAAGCCGACTTGCTGACGATCTGTACCGCGCTTGACGGTGCCCCGGCCTTTTAATCCGGCCTCGCGCAAACACTCAACGCCCGCAGAACACCGCGTTCAGACTCCTCGCCACGTCCTGCTGCGCGTCCGGCAGGACATGGGCGTAACTCCCGTCGTCATCGAGACCGTTGAGGCTCAGGACTCTGCGAGGACGTTCCTAACGTTCGGCGACTTGGCGCCTGACGCGATAGTGCCGTCCAAGCTCTGACGCCCAGCCGCAATCGCAGACTTCGAGCGTTTTGCGGTTGCGTTTCTCCAACCAGATTCTGAATCCTCGCGAGCTGATGCGGCGCGTCGGTCGAACGTGGTTGTGGGCGAGCGCTTTGTTTCCTCGCGAAAGAAGGCGGGCACGGCTGTGCCGCTACACGAGTGGATGTTGAAGTCGTATCTCGAAGTCGGACATGAGGTGAACTGGATTATTCGAACAGCGCGAGACGTCGCGGCTGTCCTTGGCGAATAGCCGTCGACGTCCTCACGGCGTCAGGTAGTACGTGATGGCGCCGTACACCTGCTCGAGGCTCAGAACCGGGAAGGCCTGCGCGATCGCCTCCGCCGACTGGCCGGACAGAAACGCGTAGACGATCGAGTCGAGGGACACACGCGTTCCAGCAACGACGTACACGTCATCACGCTGCTCGATGTAGGCACTGCTCATCGCAGTGTCCACGTTGCTCGCGCAGCGGTTGCGGATCAAGAAACCGCGTCGACGAGACGATAAAATCTTGCACCGATGGATTTCGAGCTCGTCGGCGACATCACGGACGTTGAGACCATCGCCGCCGGGCACGGAATCCGCGACCTGCCCAGGCTCCGGCGCTTGTATGGGAAGGGCTATTGGCGGAAGATGAAGGGCAGCGCGCGGATACGGCTGCGAAACGGTCGGATTCGCCTCGCCGAACTGCACTGGTATGAAGCGCACGGCATCGGCAAAAAAGAGTTCAAGCGCAAGAGGTACCTCGACTAGGCGCCGTAAATCGGCCGCACCACGGAAGTTCGCTGTGTGCGTTCGGAATGACGGCTACGAGGCATCGCTGGAGCGGAACAAGATCTACACGGTCCTGCCGGATGAAGGGGCCGAACGCGATGGCGACCTGCGCGTCATCGACGAAAGCGGTGAGGACTACCTGTTCTCCGCCGATCGCTTCGTGGCCATAGAGGTCCCTGCGGCCGTCAGGGCGTCACTCCTCAAGGCGGCTCAGGGCTGACACTTCCAGCCGTGGCTTTGATCCGCGTTCACTGTCTTTAGCTTGAGGGGCTGGCGGTAGCAATACCGTGGGGGTTCGAGTCCCTCCTTTCCTACCACTCGACTCGGCCCTTCGGGCCTCGCTCGTGGCAAGCCATGGTCGCCTGCGGCCGAGGGCCGAGTCGAGTGGTGCGTCCTGAGCGAGCGCTGAGGCCACGCGAGTCGAGGCGCGCACGAACCTGAACCTTCTGCGCATAGCACGCCTCGCCGCCTGCTTTTCGTTTCTCTTGTACCAATCGACGATGACATCGTCGTCCGGTGCCCTGGGTCTATATCCTTCAATGTAGTGATCAATCTCTTAACGTTTGAGTCTCGACGAATCTGACCGCCCGGGCTAAAGCAACACCAAGACGGCGACGGAGGCTCTTACACCTCGAAGCGACGTCCAGTGAAACTGGCGTACACCGAAGAAGTTCACTACATCGCAGACGCAATCGCACGCGAGAAGCAGCATGTCCGTGTACATCCCCGAAGTAGCTGACAATTTCGAGGTCCGACGACACGATCAGAGCCCGTTTGTGCCAAAGTCGGCCACGCTGTCGGATGCCCACTTGATCACCTCCTCAGCGTCGACAACAGTCACGACCGTCGGGCGATCGTGCGCCGTCTTCGCGGCGTCCGAGGCGTCCTTGAGCGGAACGGCTCACCACCTACTAAGTCGTTCTACCGGTTCACGTTCGCGATTGGCGCTTCGTACCTCTCCCAAATGTCTCCAGAAGTCGGGAGGACGCGAGAGGACTCCAACAACTGAATCGCACCAAATGTGGGGTGTACCTAATTGTCGTCGTCGTCCGCATTGCAGATCTGTCCGGTGATCTCCAGTCGTGCGACGAACGGGCCGCTGGTCGTGCCTACGCCATTGAAGAAAAGGTAACCTGTGGCCCCGGCGAAACTGCCCGTGCTGGTGGAGGGATTGATGCGCGCCTGGGTGCTAACGACACCATTTGAAAAATCGAAAAGGTTGACCGCACTCGCGTTCAACTGACCGTCCCTGGTCTTCGAGGACGAGTCCCCCTTCCGCACCACCCTTTTATTCGGCAGTTATGCCGACTCGTTGCGGCCGGCAGGAGCGGCTTGCTGTCTTTGTGCTAATTGTGTGCGAAACGGGCGGGCATGCCCCAAGGGACGGATCGAGCTTCAGAGGTCCCTGCGGTTCAGAGGCGAGCTCTCTGCGGAGCGACTCTGTAAGCTCAATGGCTGCCATGCCGTGAGGCTGATCAGACCGTGACCTGTCGGTGAACACAGGCAATTCGCCTGTGATAGCTCAGCGCGCGTCGAGACATTCGGAACACATCTTGAACGCTTCACATGTCGAGGAGAAACGACATGCGGAAATGCATCTCGGCGGTAGCGATCGTCGGTGTCCTCGTCGCCGGCTCAGCATTCGCGCAGACCACGGAGAACGGAAAGAAGACCGAAACGAAGGTATCGAGCGACGGATCGACCAAGACGACGACTACCAAGACGAAGACGGACAAGCGCGGCACAAAGACCACGGAGAAGAAGACGACGAAAGCGGATAAGCACGGCAACAAGACGACGACCACGGAAAAAAAGACCGAGCCTGCCCACTGACCCGGGCACCGAGATCAACCCGTGGTCTGACCTCATGGCTTTGGCGCCATAGAGGTCCCTGCGGCCGTCAGAGCGTCACTCCTGAAGGCAGTCCAGGGCTGACGCTCAGCCGCGGCCCAGAACGTCAAGACAGCAAGACAGCAACAGTCTCCGGGGTGGCGCGTGAAAATGGCCTAGCGAGCCGCCGAAGTAGCCGACCCCGATTTTCCGGGGTCGGTTTTGATCGCCGTTCACTGGTTTCAGCTTGAGGGGCTGGCGGTAGCAATACCGTCGGGGTTCGAGTCCCCCCCTTCCGCATTTCACTCGCTCTTTAGTTCGCTCTCGCACTCACGACCGCAGACGGCGCGCTCCGGTTGCCCGCGCGGTCGTATGCGACGACGTAGTACCAATGGGTTGCGTGCTTTTTGAGCCCGCTGTTTGTGTACGAGGTTCCCGTCGTCGTGACGAGTCGACTGAAGGTTCCAGCGCCGCCCGACGCGCTTCGCCATACCTCATAGCCGGCCAGACCGCTGCCGCCGGTGTCGCTCGACTGGCTCCACGAAACGACGATGCTCCGGGATCCCGCAGCGGCCGTGACGTTTACTGGACGTGAAGGAGCCGTGGTGTCGGCCGGCGTCGTTGCGGTGGCGGTGGCCGATGGCGCTGAAGCGCCGTTCGCGCTCGTCGCAATGATCCGATACCGGTACGTCGTGGACGGCGTCAGGCCCGTGTTGCTGAAGGTCGTGGCGCCCGCTGTGGTGCCGGCGGTCGTCCAGGT
>QHWQ01000134.1:0-814 GCA_003222635.1 Acidobacteriota bacterium
ACGGTGCTGCTGCCGCTGATTGCCGCCGTCAGCCATCTGCCGTTGATCGGGTGGGCGAAGCCGGTGCCGGTGAACGCCCGCAATCTCGGTCACCCGAGACGTGATTTCATGCTGGTCGCCGCCGCGGGACCGATCAGCAACCTGCTGCAGGCCGTTGTCGCCGCGGCACTGCTCCGGATCGTGATGGTTGGTGGGGCAGTCTCGGCGCCGTGGGCGATGCCGTTGGACGTTCTGTTTCTCGCCATTCAGATCAATCTGCTGCTCGCGTTCTTCAACCTTATTCCAGTGCCGCCGCTGGATGGTGGGAACGTGCTCCTGGGGCTGTTGCCGCCACGTGTCGCCACGCGCTACTCGCAGCTGCGCCAATACGGGTTTCTCGTGCTCTACGCGATGATGTTTACAGGCCTGGCGTCAGCGATTGTCGTGCCGCCCACGAGAGCCGTGATGAGGATCCTGCTTCCGTGAAACCGCGCGTCGTCTCCGGCATGCGGCCGACCGGCAAGCTGCATCTTGGCCATCTCGTCGGCGCGTTGAACAATTGGACGCCGCTGCAGGACACGTACGACTGCTTGTATTTCGTCGCCGACTGGCATGCGTTGACCAGTGACTACGCCGATACGTCCGGGATCGTCGAGAGCGCCTACGATATGGTGGCCGACTGGATTGCGGCGGGGCTGGATCCGGAGAAGAGCACGCTGTTCATTCAGTCGCTGGTGCCGGAACACGCGGAGCTGTTCCTGCTCCTGTCGATGACGATCCCGATTCCCTGGCTCGAGCGCGTGCCGACCTACAAGGAACAGATGGAGCAGATCAC
>QHWQ01000134.1:876-10373 GCA_003222635.1 Acidobacteriota bacterium
TCGTGCGACGGTTCCACAACTTCTATGGCGAGCTGTTCGTCGAACCGCAGCCGCTGCTGACGACTTTTCCGCGTCTGCCCGGGCTCGATAACCGGAAAATGAGCAAGAGCTATGGAAATACCATCGATCTGTCGGATGATGCGGATACCGTCGTGAAGAAGGTGAAGCAGATGTACACCGATCCGAAGCGGGTGCGGGCAGACGTGCCCGGCACCGTCGAAGGTAACCCCGTGTTCATGTACCACGACGCGTTCAACCCGGACACGGCGGAGGTCGATGATCTCAAGTCGCGCTATCGTGCCGGAAAAGTCGGAGACGTCGAGGTGAAGACGAAGCTGGCGAAGGCGCTGAACGCGCATCTCGATCCGATGCGCGCGCGCCGGGCGCAGTTGATCTCCAAGCCGTCCGTGCTGAAAGAGATTCTCGTCGAGGGCTCGCGCAAGGCGCGCGGGATCGCCGAGGAAACCATGGAACGGGTGCGGCACGCGGTCAACCTCAGTTACAGGTAGGCCGGGTCTTTCGATCCGGCAATCACTATGGAACATCAACAGGAATTCGAATCGATCCTCGAGGCGTACCCGGTCCGCCTGCAGAACTTCGAGGGCCCCCTCGATCTGCTGCTGCACCTGATCAAGAAGCACGAGCTCAATATCTACGACATCCCGATCGCGCTGATCACGTCGCAATACGTCGAGTACATCGACCTGATGCAGGAGATGAACCTGGATGTCGCGGGGGAATTCCTCGTCATGGCCGCGACGCTGATTCACATCAAGTCGCGCATGCTGCTGCCGCGGCCAGACCCGACGCAGGAGGATCCGGAAGAGGATCCGCGCGAAGCGCTCATCCGCCGGCTGCTCGAACATCAGAAGTTCAAGGCGGCCGCTGAACTGCTGCACGAGCGCGAGACGCTGCGCAGCGCGCAGTTCATGCGTCCCGACAGCAGCGTCGCCGAGGCCGCCGGCGACGAGTACGAGCCGGAGCTCGAGGTCGATCTCTTCAGCCTGCTCACCGCGTTCAAGGGGGTGCTCGAGCGCGCCAGCCGCCGGCCGCGCATGGTGCTGCCGCCGGAGGAGATTCCGATCGAGACGCGCATCGAGCAGCTGCTCGCGCGGCTGTCAGAGACCGAGGCGTGCGGCTTCGAGGACCTGTTTGCGGACGGCGACGGTTCGCGCGGCTTCGTGATCGTCACCTTCCTCGCGCTGCTCGAGATGATCCGGCTGAAGCTCGTTCGTGTCTTCCAGTCGGGTGGAGCGGGCGCCATCCGCGTCTACAAGCGCGCGCGTCCGGCCGATGCGCCGCATCCGATTGGTGACCATGGATAACTCGCTCAGAGCCATCGTCGAGGCGCTCATCTTCGCGTCGCCCGAGCCGCTGACGCCGAAGATGCTGTTCAGGCTGCTCGCCGACGAGCCGAAAGAAGACGTCGCTGCCACGATCGAGGCGCTGAAGGCGGACTACGAATCGCGCCCCGGCCTGCAGATGGTCGAGGTCGCCGGCGGCTACCAGATCGTCACGCGCACCGAGCTGCACGAGTGGGTGCGCCGACTGTTCCACGAGCGCTCGACGCAGAAGCTCACCGTTCAGAGTCTGGAAACGCTCGCGGTCATCGCCTACAAGCAGCCGATCACCGCGCTCGAGGTCGGCGAGATCCGCGGCGTCAACACGTCGGGCGTGCTGTCGACGCTGCTCGAGCGGCATCTGATCAAGATCGTCGGCCGCAAGAACGTCGTCGGCCGCCCATTCCTGTACGCGACGACGAAGGAATTCCTGATTCGGTTCGGCCTGAAAGATCTGGGCGACCTGCCGAAGATCGAGGACATGGCCGAAGCGCTCGGCTTCGATCCGCCTGCACGGCTCATCGAGCAGACCCCGCCCGAGGAGATGCTGCCGCTGCAGGATGATGAGGAGGAAAGTGGAAGAAGTGGAGAAGTTGAAGAAGTGGAAAAGTAACGTCGACTCCGGAGCGCCCTACTTACCACTTACTTTTCCACTTTTCCACTTCTTCAACTTTTCCACTTCATCGGACCGAGTGGCGGACTCGTGAAATGCAGTCTGTTTCAGGACGCGCAGCTCCTGCGCCGTGAGTTCGCGCCAGACGCCCGGCTTCAGGCCGCGATCGCTGAGCGGACCGATGCCGACGCGCAGCAGCTTCTTCACGGGATGTCCGACAGCCTCGAGCATCCGGCGCACCTGGCGGTTGCGCCCTTCGCGAATCGTGATCGCCAGCACGCCGTCGCCGGCGCCGCGCCGCCTGTTCAGCAGTGACACGTCCGCGGGCAGCGTCTTTCGTCCATCGAGCGGGATGCCCCGGCGAAGGCGGTCGACCGCCTCGTCATCGGGCATGCCGGCGACGCGCGCCTCGTAGGTGCGCTCGACCCCGTGCCGCGGATGCGTCAGCCGCGCTGCGAGCTCGCCGTCGTTGGTGAGCAGCAGCAGACCTTCCGTGTCGTAGTCGAGCCGCCCGACCGGATAGACGTACTCCTTCACGCCGCGCAGCAGATCGATGACCGTTGGCCGCCGCTGCGGATCCGATCGCGTCGTCACGTAGCCCGCGGGCTTGTAGAGCAGGATGTAGCGAAGACGCTCGGCGCCTTTGAGACGGCGTCCGTCGATGCGGATGTCGTCGCGCGCAGGGTCCGCCTTCGTCCCCATCTCACGCACGGTCTCGCCGTTGAGGGTGACGCGCCCCTCCGCGATCAGCTTCTCAGCCGCGCGCCGGGATGCGACGCCCGCCTGCGCGATGATCTTCTGAAGCCGGATGGCGCCGCCGCGTTCGTCCACGCCTCTATAATCACACGCTATGCAGAACCGTTTTGCCGTCGCGCTGATCGTGCTGTGCTTCGCCTGCTCGAAGCCGCCGGCCGCGCCGCAGCGGCTGCCGCTGTCACAGCTGCCGTCTGTGGATCCGCAAGCGATCCTCGCGCACACCAAAGTTCTCTCGTCCGACGAGTTCGAAGGGCGCGGGCCCGGCACGAAAGGCGAGGAGCTGACGGTCAGCTATCTCGTCGATCAGTTCAAGAAGCTTGGCCTGAAGCCTGGAAACAGCGACGGCACGTACGTGCAGAAGGTGCCGCTCGTCGGCATCACGCCGACCGCCGCACCGCTCGTGCTCGAGAAGGGCGGCCGCAAGCTGACGCTGAAATGGAAAGACGATGTGGTGGCGTGGACCAAGCACGTCGCGGATTCCGCGAGCATCAACAAGTCCGATCTCGTGTTTGTCGGCTATGGGATCGTCGCGCCCGAATACAAATGGGACGACTACAAGGGCGTCGACGTCAAGGGCAAGACGCTGGTGATGCTCGTCAACGATCCCGCGGTGCCCGACGATCCGCAGGCGTTCGGCGGCAAGGCGATGACCTACTACGGCCGCTGGACCTACAAGTACGAGATTGGCGCGAAGATGGGCGCCGCCGCCGTGCTCATCGTCCACGAGACCGAGCCCGCCGGCTATCCCTTCGAGGTCGTCCAGGCGAAGACGACGGAGCAGTTCGATCTCGTCACGCCGGGCAAGAACATGGGCCGCGTGAACATCGAAGGATGGATCACGCTCGACCGCGCGAAGGAGCTGATGACGCTCGCCGGTCAGGATTTCGATGCCCTGAAGAAGCAGGCGGCGACGCGCGACTTCAAGCCGGTGCCGCTCGGTATCACCGCGTCGATGACCATCAAGAACGCGCTGCGGACGATCGACTCGCAGAACGTCGTTGCGAAGCTCGACGGAAGCGACCCGGCGTTGAAGGACGAATACGTCGTCTACACCGCGCACTGGGATCACCTCGGTATCGGGCCCGAGCAGAACGGCGATCGCATCTACAACGGCGCGAAGGACAACGCGATTGGTGTCGCGGGGCTGCTGGAGCTCGCGCGCGCGTACACCAAAGTGATGCCCACGCCGAAGCGATCGATTCTGTTTCTGTCGGTGACGGCGGAAGAGCAGGGGCTGCTCGGATCGCAGTACTACTCGGTGACGCCGATCTATCCGCTCAGGAAGACGCTCGCGGACATCAACATGGACGGCCTCAACGTCCACGGCAAGACCAAGGACCTCACGCTGATCGGATTGGGCGCGTCGGATCTCGACGACTATGCGAAAGCGGCGGCCGCGGAGCAAGGGCGCGTCATCAGACCTGATCCTGAAACGGAGAAGGGCTTCTACTACCGCTCAGACCATTTCAACTTCGCGAAGCAGGGTGTGCCCGCGCTCGATCCGGACGAAGGGACCGACTTCGTCGGCAAACCTGAGGGATACGGTAAGCAGGTGCGTGACGACTACACCGAGCACGACTATCACAAGCCGAGCGACGTGATTAAGCCGGATTGGGATCTCAGCGGCGCCGTGGAAGACCTGCAGGTGTTTCTCGCGGTTGGCTACCGTGTGGCGCAGGCGGAAAAGTACCCGGAATGGAAACCCGGCAACGAATTTCGTGCCGTCCGTGAGCAAAGTCTGAAAAATGGGGTCTGACCCCATTTTTCATTTTTTGAGTACGTCCGCCCAGAACGAGACGAGCTTCACGGTATCGCTGGCTGCCGCGGCGCGATCGACCTCGGCGTGCGTGATCAGCTCGCTGACGAGCAGATGCACGTCCGCGCCTTTCTTCCGCAGGTAGTCGGCGAGCAGGACCGACTCCGCGGTCGGTATCACCGAATCCTCGGAGCCATGCAGCAGGAAGACAGGCGCCGACGGCACATCGGACGAGCGCGCCGCAGAGAGCGTCGGCGAGTCCACGCCGCGCTCGTCCAGATATGGCACGAGCGCCGGCCCCAGCTTCTTCACGTTGCGATCGTTCACGTAGGTCATGTAGGTCCGCGACGGCTCCGGCAGCGTCCTGGCGTAATCGCGCGCCTTCTGGAACGTTGCGTCGGCCTCGTGCCTGTCCACCAGCGTGAGCTGCGAGGCGTAGAGAAACGTTTCGACCCCTTTCCGCAGCGGCGCAATCTGCTCCCGCGGCACGATGCCCTGGTCCGCGAACTGATACAGGATCACCGCCACGCCGTAGTCGTGCGGCGGCACGGTCTTGACGCCGGCGATCTGCGTCTCCTCACCGGTCGCGAGATAGTGAAGCACGCGCGGCAAATCCGCGTGGCCGCCGAAGGAGAGCACGTAGGCGAGCTTGTCGCGAACCGACGGCCGTCCCGCCGCGACGACCGATAGTCCTCCCGCGAAGCTGATGCCAATGATGCCGATGCGGCCGTCTGGCGCCAGATCGGATCGCTTCGTCATCCACAGGACCGCGTCCTCGATGACGTTGGTCGAGTCTGTCGTCAGCTGGTAGTGCTGCAGGTCCGGCAGCGCGAGCGTCATCACCATCACACCGCTGCCGGCGAGATCCTGAGCGAGCTGCGTCAGCCGCGGCTCTCTGATCCCCATCGAGTGGATGCCGGGAATCAGCAGCACGCTTCGCGAGAAGCGCCCTTCAGGACGGTAGAACTGCGCGGGGACCTCGCCGAGCCGCGTCGGGACCGAGTGCGGCGGCATGATCGTCACCGCACGCGCGTGCTCTGTCGCGAACGCTTCGACGCGCCCGCCGAGATGCGCGGCTCTGACGAACAGCGATGCGGCGCGCACGTACGGAACCGACAGGTACGCGAGCACCGCGAGGATGACGGCGAGCGCCGCGCGCAGGCGCCATCTGCGCCGCACAGCCATGCGCGCCCATGTTACCTTCAATGCCGGGACGCTCGATGAAGGGTTCGTCACTCATCGTCGCCGCATCCGCGGTCGCCGTGCTCTGCGGAGCGATTGGCATCGTCGGTTGGCTGTTCGAGATTCGCGGCCTGCTGTCGATTCCCGATGGTGCGCCCGGGCTGAGCCCGCTGAGCGCCGTCGGTCTGGTTGCCGCCGGCGCGGCGCTGATGTGCGCGGTTCGTTCGCCGCGATCCATGCAACTCCTCGGTCTCGTCGTGCTGGCCATCTTCATCGTCGCGGCCGCCGGGTATATGACCGGAAGTTCGTTCGGCCTCGGCGATCTGCCGTCCGATGTGGCGCGAGGCGCCGGCACGCTGCCGGGCCTGCCGGCACCGAACTCGATGATCGCCTTCGGCTGCATCGCCATCGCGCTGGTCAGCATGCCGCGCCACCCGACGATCGCGCAGAGCGCGATGCTGCTGGCGTTCGTCATTGCGTACCTGGCCGCGCTCGGCGAGCTGTTCGGCGCGTCACTGGTCGAGGGACTCTCGGCCTATAGCGCCATGTCGCCGCAGACGATCGTGGCCATCGGCGCGCTGACGCTCGGCGTTCTGTACGCCACGGCCGATGCGGGCGTGATGCCGCTGGTCATGGATCGCGGCGTCGCGGGTCTCGCCGTGCGGCGATTCCTGCCGATCGCGGTCGGCCTGCCGGTGGTGCTGGGTGGACTGCGCGTCGCCGGCGAGGTCGCGGGCCTGTTCGATACGAGATTCGGCACCGCCTTGATGGCGGTGGCAAGCGCGGCGCTGGCGGGCATCCTGACGATCGATATCGCCATCGCGATCCGCGATCTCGATCAGCGCCTCGGCCGCGAGCACAGCGCGAGGGCCATCGCGGAATCCGAGAGCCGCATCAAGAACGACGTCCTGTCGCTGCTCACGCAGGAGCTGCGCACGCCCGCAAACGTGATTCACGCGCAGGCGCATCTGCTCCAGGCCGGGGTGCTCACGCAGGAACGCACGCAACAGGTTGTCGAAACGGTCAGCGTCAACGCCGCGCGTCTGCGGCAGTACGTGGACGACGCCATGGAGGTCGCCTCGCTGGCGCAGGGCGGCCTGCTGCTGGAGCCCCTGGACGTCGATCCGCGCGACGCCGTTCGTGCCGCGCTCGACGCATGGGCGTCGCGCATCGCGCAAAAGGGCATCACGCTGACCTCGCGGCTCACGCCGTCGGGCATCGTCCGGGGCGATCCTGCACGCATCCAGCGCATCGCCGGCAACCTGCTCTCGAATGCCGTGAAGTTCACGTCATCGGGCGGAGAGATTCGCGTGGAAACGGTGCGCGACGGCGACTTCGTTCGACTCACCGTGGCGGATACCGGCGTCGGCATCGCCGCCGATTTTCTGCCGTACGTCTTCGAGCCGTTCCGGCGATCGGGCGCACTCGTCGACGGACACGTCGAAGGACTCGGGCTCGGCCTCGCAATCGTACGGCACCTCGTGGAGCTCCACGGCGGCAGCGTGACGGCCTCGAGCGACGGCGTTGGCCACGGCGCGTCCTTCGTGGTGCGGTTGCCCAGCGTGGCCGCGTGACAAGACGCGAATGAAAAGACTGATCATCGCGATCGACGGACCGTCCGGTGCGGGGAAGGGGACGATCGCCAGAACCGTCGCGGAACGACTTCGCTATCGCCACGTGGATACGGGCGCCATGTACCGCGCGGTGGCGTGGAAGGCGCTGCACGATCGCATTGCGGTCGACGATGAACCGGCGGTCGGCGCGCTTGCTCAACGATCCAATATCGAGCTCGACGCCGGCCGCGTGCTGATCGACCGCCACGACGTGACGAAGGAGATCCGGACGCCCGAGATCGACAAGGCCGCGTCCTCGGTCGCGCGCATGCCGCGCGTCCGCGAGGCGCTCGTCAGCCGCCAGCGCCGCATGGCCGAAGGCGGCGGCATTGTCATGGAAGGGCGCGACATCGGAACCGTCGTGTTCCCGACGGCCGATGTGAAGATTTATCTGGATGCGTCTGCCGACGAGCGCGCGCGCCGGCGGATGAACGACCCCGCGCACAGCGGCGGGCAGGCGGGCCAGGCGGCGGTCGCCGCATCGATCGAAGCGCGAGATCGATCGGATACCACGCGTACCGCATCGCCGCTGACGATGGCGGCGGATGCGGTGCTGATCGATACGACGGGCCTGCCGATTCCTCAGGTTGTCGACCGGGTGATGGCGCTCGTCAACGAGCGCGTTCAGCGGTCTTCATAGTCTTCCGACGAAGCGGGATCGAGCTCCCAGCGGTGCTTGTCCCGCTTGATGATCTTCTCCTCGCCTTTCAGTTCCTCGTTGTCGTCGTAGACCACCCCGACCGCTTTACCGATGTCCTCGACGACGTCCTGGTCGGGCGTCGGGTTATCCCCGCCGGGCGCTTCGTCGCCAACGGTCGCTGCGGATTCCCAATCGGCATCGACATCGCCGGCGGTCAGGGCCGGGCTCGTCTCGTTGTGCTCGTGCAGGCGCTCGGACATCTGCCGGCGTCCACTCCGCGCGGCGGATGCGGTACGGTCGAGGTCGAGCGAGGACGGCGGGGTCGGGACGATGTCATCGCCCCGGACAGTGCGGCGCGCGCGGTCGAGCGCGGGCGCTTTCCGTGCAACGGCGGGTTTGGCGGGACGGGTGGCCTTCCGCGCGGCCTTACGTGGCGCTGCTTTGCGCGCCACGGCCTTGCGAGCGGCTTTTCGGGCGGCCTTTCGAGGAGCAGCCCGGCGGGTCATCTTGCGGGCGGCCTTTGTCTTCACGGTCTTGCGTCCCCTGCTGGCGCCTCGTGCAGCCTTCCGTTTGGCCATTACCGTCGTCCTTTCGTCCCCGGTTTGTCTCCGGCTTAGCTTGACTGTTTCCGGGTAAGTGTCGTAAAGTCTAGTGCTTATCGGCGAAGGAAGCAGCCCGGCATACGAGCTTCTCTCCAACTTCAAGCAATCGTCTCGCCGTTATAGCTGCGGGGGGCCGGTCCCCGCAATCAAAAACCGGTAATCAGTATCAGGAGGACGCGTAAGGAATGGTGAATGTAGACAACGGGTTGGTATCGCCTGAGAAAACGGGCGAACAGCCCGGAGCCCCGGCGCGCACACGGGCTGGCAAGCCCGCCGGGCCGGCTTTCAAGCCGATGCATCACGAGGACATGGACCCGAAGGAATTCGCGGCCATGCTCGACATCTACGACGACAGCTTCCGCAACATGGCCGAAGGCGAGGTCGTCAAAGGCACCGTACTGAAGGTGACGGAGACGGCGGTGGTCGTCGACGTCGGCTACAAGTCCGAGGGCCTGATTCCCATCCACGAGTTCCTCGACGAGAACGGCCAGGTCACCGTGCAGGGCGGTGACATGGTGGACGTGCTGCTCGAGCGCACGGAGGATCGCGAAGGCCACATCGTGCTGTCGCGCGAGAAGGCCGAGAAGATGAAGATCTGGGACGAGGTCGAGAAGGCTTACGCCGAGCGTAAGGTCGTCATCGGCCGCGTCATCGAGCGCATCAAGGGCGGCCTCGCGGTGGACATCGGCGTCCGCGCGTTCCTTCCCGGCTCGCAGATCGACGTCCGTCCTGTGCGCAACCTCGACGCGCTGAAGGGGCAGGAGCTCCGCATGCGCGTGATCAAGGTCAACAAGAAGCGCGGCAACATCGTCCTCTCGCGCAAGGCGCTCCTCGAAGAGGAGAACGCCGAGAAGAAGAAGACGACGCTCGAGACGCTCACGGAAGGAAAGGTCCTCCGCGGCACCGTCAAGAACATCACCGACTACGGCGCGTTCATCGATCTGGGCGGCATCGACGGCCTGCTCCACATCACGGACATGTCGTGGGGCCGCGTC
>QHWQ01000400.1 GCA_003222635.1 Acidobacteriota bacterium
TAGTTCAGATGCACGACGAGCTGCGTGTCCGGCTCGGCATGCTGACCGGTCTGTGGATCCACTGCCTCGATGCGCCAGCCCACCGGTTCGCCTCTCTTGTAGACGTTGTTCAGCGTGCAGTTCTTCGGCTTGCCCGGGCCAAAGAAGTACGCCATGTCGCCGCGAAGAATCAGGTTGCCTGTCTTGGCCGCGGCGGGCGTCTGGCCGGCAAACGCGTAGAGCGCGAGACCGGCAACGATGGCGACAGCGGCTGTAGAAATGGTGAGTATCCTGCGCATGGGGCAGATTTCCTCCGCCGGAAAGTCTACCCGATCCAGCGGCGTCCGTTATACTGAATGTTTTCCGGGACTCTTCCGGGAATCCACCACGCGCGGAAGTGGCGGAATTGGCAGACGCGCTAGCCTCAGGAGCTAGTGGCCGCAAGGCCATCGGGGTTCGAGTCCCCGCTTCCGCACCACTCGATTCGGCCGCTTCGCGGCCTCCCTCGTGGCAAACCATCATCGTTTGCGGCCGAAGGCCGAATCGAGTGGTGCGTCCCGAGGGCGCTGTCAGGCCAGGCGAATCGAGGGGCGCACGAATCGACCTTTGTTACTTCGTACGCGACGATGACATCGTCGTCAGCATGCCGTGGGTTTACATCCTGCGCGAAGGCGGCCGGGGCGGCTCGTACACTCACGGGAAGCGCTGATGTCCTCCCCGTCAAGGGACACATAGAGCTCGCGCTCCTGCATGTCCTCGCCCGACGTGCGGTGGACGGTAATCGTCGCCATTGTCGGATCCTGTGACATCGGTTGAAGACGATGGTAGATCCAGCAGCACCGACTGACACGCGAGGCCCGGCTCGCCAGGTCGCGGCGTCACCCGCCGGTAGCGGCCGTCGGGCAGCAACTCGCGCGCCGAGAGCGTATCGAGCAAATAGAGGTCGAGAACTTCGTAGCGGAGCCGCGCCGCGAGCGCGCGATCGCGCAGCGGCACCATCACCTCTACGCGCCTGTCGAAATTGCGCGGACGCAGATCGGCGCTGCCGATGAAGACTTCCTCGTCGCCGCCGTTGCGGAAATACCACGCGCGGCTGTGCTCGAGAAATCGTCCGACAATGCTGCGGATGCGAAGGTGATCGGATGACGGGCTGAGCGCCGACGCGCCGCGGACGATGAGATCCACCTGCACGCCCGCCTCGGCGGCCCGCTTCAGCAGATCGATCGCCTCATCGTCGAGCAGCGAGTTCATCTTCAGAATGATCTGCGCCGCTTCGCCGCGCGCGGCCCACGCGATCTCGCGCTCGACGAGCGCGCTGAACCCGGCGCGCAACGCGAACGGCGCCATCAGCACGCCGCGCAGCTCCGGCACCGGCGCCTCGCCCGCCATGAAGGCGAAGAGATCGGCGATGTCGCCGGCGATTGTCTCGTCGCACGTCATCAGCGCGAGGTCCGTATAGATGGTCGCGGTGGAGGCGTTGTAGTTCCCGCTCGACACGTGCGCGTAGCGCCGCACGTCGTTTCCCTCGCTCCGCTCGACGAGCAGCATCTTCGCGTGCACCTTCAGTCCGGCCGGCGCGTGAATCACGCGCGCGCCGGCAGCGTCGAGCGCCTGCGACCATTCCGCGTTCCGCCGCTCGTCGAAGCGCGCCTTCAGCTCGACGATCACGCGAACATCCTTGCCACGGCGCGCGGCCTCGAGCAGCGCCTCGAGCACGGGTGACTCCGCGCGATCGGTACGGTAGAGCGTCGCCGAGATGCGTTCGACGGCAGGATCGATCGCCGCCTGCCGGACGAAATCGGAACGGTGGGGCACGAGCGGCGGATACCGAAGATCCGCGCGCGGCATCTGCGCCACATCCCAGAGCCGCTTGAAATCAAGAACATGGCGCGCACGAACCACCGTCTCCGGCTCCACGTCGAGCGCGCGCGAAAGGTGCTCGACGATGGACGGCTCGGCGGCGCGATCGATGACCATCATCACCACAGGATTGGTATCCCGCTGGCGCACGGCGTCGATCGTGCGGCCGTACGGGGTCCGGCTGAAGCCGGACACTACCGAATCGGTTGGCGACTCGAGACTGATGTTCGCGTCGCGGATGATGCGGAACGGATGAGTGGAGCGGATGGTGCGCACGTCCGAAAACAGCCGATGCACGTTGGCGGCGAACGCCTGATGCGTCCAGACGAACAGGTCGCAATCTACGGGCATCAGCATCGGGACCTGATCCGGTAGACGGACCACCGCGAGAGGCTCGTCATCGACGACAACCGCAAGATTGAATCCGAGGCCAGGCAGCATCGTAAAGTCGCGCAGCGGCGTGATGTGCGGGAGCACGGTCCCGGCGAACTGCCGATCGACCGAGGTCTGCTCGTCACGGGTGAGCGACGCGTAGTCGACGACCTGGAGGCCGGCGCTGGCGAGCGCGGGCAGCAGTTCCCGCTTCAGCACGCGATACGCCTTGCGCAGCAGCGCGTGCGTCTTGCGCGCGACGCGCTTCGCGCCGAGGCGCGAGGCCCACGTGCGGCCGTGGACCATCATCAACTCGTCGAGATTGCCGCCGAGGACGCCGAGAAACTTGACGCGTTCGAGCAGGGGGGTGGCGCCGTTGCGGGCCTCGTCGAGCACGCGGCGCTCGAACGCGATCACGCGCGCGTGATGGAGGAGACCGGCGGACATCTCAGCGTTTTGGTGAAATTCCGCGCAGACGGGGTAGCGGAAGGCCATCTTCATGGGTTAACGTGGCGGACCCCGAGTTCAAACAGAACGGTTACCATAAATTGCTGAGCGGGACCGAGATGCCGCCTGTCGAACGGCTGACGCGCGTCGTGACCTGGGCAACGATTGTCCTGGCCGCGGTCTGTCTGTCGTGCGGCGGCTCGCCGCAGGGACTCAGCACCCCGAGCCCCGTGTCCTCTCTCAATCGTGCCGAGACGCCCTCGGTTCCCGAGGCCGCGCCGGCCCCAGTCCTTCCCACCGAGATCTTCGTCGGCGCCGGCGACATCGGCCAGTGCACCAACGGCGGCAACCCGCAGGCGACCGCGCAGCTGCTCGACTCGATCGGCGGCACCATCTTCGCGCTCGGCGACAACGCGTATCCCTCCGGCACCGTGCAGAATTACCGCGACTGCTACGACTCGTCGTGGGGCCGCTTCAAGTCGCGCACGCGTCCGGTGGCGGGCAATCACGAGTACGACAGCAGCCCGATGGGCGCGCCGTACTTCGACTACTTCGGCGCGGCCGCGGGCGCGCCGGGCTCCGGCTTCTACAGCTACCAGCTGGGCAACTGGCATGTGGTGGCGCTCAACAGCAACCTGCCCGTCGGCCGCAACTCGTCGCAGGGCGCGTGGCTCAAGGCCGACCTCGCCGCCAACAGCGCCAAGTGCACGATCGCCTACTGGCATTTCCCGCTCTTCTCCTCGTCCAAGCACGGCAACATCGAACAGGTGCGCGACCTCTGGCGCACCCTGTACGAGGACGGCGCCGATGTCGTGCTCGGCGCGCACGATCACGTCTACGAACGCTTCGCGCCGCAGGATCCCGATGGCGCCCCGGATTCCGTGAACGGCATTCGCGAGTTCGTCGTCGGCACCGGCGGCGCCCCGCCGTACCCGTTTGTCGATGTGAAGCCGAACAGCGAGGTTCGTCTCAGCACCAACGGCGTCCTGCGCCTGGCGCTGAAGGCGGGCGGTTACGACTGGAACTTCATTGCCGTCAACGGGCCCGGAGACGCAGGCTCTGGGACCTGCCATTGAACACCTCGGGCGCTAGACTCCGCACCAGCTGACGCACGATCTCCGGGCGCTCCCGCGCAAACTGCTGCACGAACGCGTTCGCCTGGTCGAAGTCATCGCGCGAAAACGGCGTGAGCGGATCGATGTAGACCGCGTCGCGAATCTGCCCGTATTCGCGCGCCGCTTCCTGCTCGAGCCATCCGCTGCTGACGGAGTCCGCGATGTCGAGCAGCCGGCTCAGATACGCGTTGCGGTACTTCGGCTCGTTCCAGATCTTCGCCGTCAGCACGTTGTTCGCCAGGTTCCACGACGGCGGCATCTGCATCGAGTCGAGCGAATTGTCCTGATCCCACGGAATGAGCACCGACACGTGCTTGTTCGCGTAGCGATACAGGTAGAAGTTGTTCGCGCCGACGCCGCCGACCAAGCCGTCGGTCTGCGACATGAAGTTCTGAACGGCCAGTTCGGTGATGAACGTGTTGACGTCGAGAAAGTCCGAGAGCTTGCTCTCGAGATCGGCCTGCGGCGCGTCGTTGACGGCCTGAACCAGACTGCGCACCGGCGTGTAGAGATTGGCGACCGAATCGGTCTCGTGCGTCTTGGGGCCGAAGCGCGGGATGTACCACCCGAGATCCGAACCCGGATCCTCGAACCCCCAGTTGTCGTTCGTCTGGCGATGGAACTCGTAGAGGTATCCGCTGTCCTCGCCGTAGTTCGCCGTCAGGAACGTCTTGCTCACTTCCTCGGAGACGTTGTAGACGCCCGCGTACTCGCGCGCGGCGCCGACATACAGCCGCACGTGCGCCTGCCGCGGCGCGGGAATCCCCATCGTCCGGAACATCAGCATCGACAGGTCGTCGTGCAGCATCGATGCGTCGTGCCACGAGTTGTTCAGGACGATGGCCTTGAGGCCGAACAGATCCTGGCCATCGACGTAGC